>NZ_JBFARO010000146.1:0-19566 GCF_040677125.1 Actinomadura sp. NPDC049382 | reverse complement strand
CTCGTCCACCTCCGCCGCGAAAGGAGCGATCTTGGCCTCGGCCAGCTCACGCACCGTGCGCCGCAGCAGCTCATGCTCCTCCGACGGCGCATACGCCGGATAGTCGCTCATGGTCCCTCCACCTGCCCCACCGATACTTTGACGACAAATATTTTAACGACAAAATAATTCACGGCTCGCACTCCGGTCAAGGCGCCTCAAAGATGCCGGAGCAGCTTGGCGAGCGCCGGGTTGTCGTTGCCGCGCCGCCAGGCCAGCCTCAGCTCGACGGGGTCCGGCCCGGCGAGGTCGACGGGCCGGAACCGCAGCCCCGCGTAGCGGAGCCGGGACGCCGCGGCCGGCACCAGCGCGACGCCCCAGCCGCAGTTGACCAGCGCGAGGATGCTGTGCACCTGGCTGAGGTACTGCGCGTACACCGGCGAGACGCCCGCCTGCCGGAACACGCTGATCACCAGCTCATGGAAGTAGCGGGCCTCGACGGGCGAGTACATGATGAACGGCTGCCCGTCGAAGTCGGCCAGCGCGAGCGGGCCGTCCCCCGCGGCGAGCGGATGGCCGTTCGGGACGGCCGCGAGCAGCGCCTCCCGCTCGGCGGGGCGCTCCGCCAGGTCCGGGTCGGTCACCGGCGGCCGCAGGAGCCCGAGGTCGAGGCTCCCCTCGGCGAGCGCGCGCACCTGATCGCGCGTCACCATCTCCCGCAGGACGACGCCGACGTCCGGCAGCGCCGTCCGCGCGACCCCCAGCAGCCGGCCCAGGGTGGCGTAGGCGCTCGCCGCGGTGAACCCGACCGTGATGCTCCCGGCCTCCCCCGCCGACACCTGCCGGACCGACATCGCGACATGGTCGGCCTGCTGCAGCAGCCGGCGCGCCTCGACGAGGAACGCCCGCCCGGCCGGGGTGAGCCGGACGGACCGGTTCGTCCGGTCGAACAGCCGCACCTTCAGCTCGTTCTCCAGCAGCTGGATCTGCCGGCTGAGCGGCGGCTGCGTCATGCGGAGCCGCTCGGCGGCGCGGCCGAAGTGCAGCTCCTCGGCGACGGCCACGAAGTTCGTGAGCTGGGTCAGCGTGAACATCGATTCCCTGCGGGTATCAGTAGATGCCTTTTTCGTGTTGGACCTGGATCAATCGGCCATCCTAGCCTCGGGGCATGACGCAGACTGCGCCCGAAGAGATCGCGACGCGGCTCGGGTCCGGGCTCCTTTCGTTCCCCGTCACGCACTTCCGCGACGACCTGTCCTTCGACGAGCCCGCCTACCGCGACAACATCGGCCGGCTCGCCGGGTACGGCGTCGCCGGCCTGTTCGCGGCGGGCGGCACGGGCGAGTTCTTCTCGCTCGCGCCCGGCGAGGTGGGCGCGGTGGTGCGCGCCGCCGTCGCGGAGGCGCCGGACGGCCTGCCGGTGATCGCGCCCGCCGGGTACGGGACGGCGGCGGCCGCGGCGATGGCGCGCGAGGCCGAGGAGGCCGGCGCCGACGGGGTGCTGCTGTTCCCGCCGTACCTGACCGAGGCGTCGCAGGAGGGCCTGATCGCGCACGTCCGCGCCGTCTGCGCCGCGACCCGCCTCGGCGTGACGCTCTACAGCCGCGCGAACGCCGTCTACCAGGACGCGACGGTCGCCGCGCTGGCCGAGGCGTGCCCGAACCTCGTCGGCTTCAAGGACGGCGTCGGCGACCTGGAGCTGATGACGCGGATCAGGTCCCGGCTCGGCGACCGGCTCGTCTACATCGGCGGGCTGCCCACCGCGGAGACGTTCGCCCTCCCCTACCTGGAGATGGGCGTCACCACCTACTCCTCGGCGGTCTTCAACTTCGTCCCGGAGTTCGCGCTCGCGTTCTACGCCGCCGTCCGGGGCCGCGACCGGGACGAGGTGGCGCGGCTGCTCGCGGAGTTCGTGCTGCCGTACTGCGACATCCGCAACCGCCGCAAGGGGTACGCGGTCAGCATCATCAAGGCGGGCATGCGGATCACGGGCCATTCGGCAGGGCCCGTCCGGCCGCCGCTCACCGACCTGACCGACGAGGAGACCGCCGAACTCGCCGAACTCGTGAAGCGAGTGCGCTGAGATGACGGCCGTCCCCGCCGGCGCGGCGACGCTCGACCGGATCGCCTGGATCGAGCTGTCGTCGGTGACGCTGCCGCTCGCCGTCCCGGTCAGCGACGCCAAGGTGCTGACCGGGCGGCAGCGGCCGATGACCGAGGTCGTGTTCCTGTTCGCCGAGATCGGCACCGCGGACGGCCACGAGGGCATCGGCTTCGGCTACTCAAAGCGCGCGGGCGGCCCCGGCCAGTTCGCGCACGCCGCCGAGGTCGCGCCCACCCTGATCGGCGAGGACCCGAGCGACATCGGCCGGCTCTGGACGAAGCTGGTGTGGGCGGGCGCGTCCGTCGGCCGCAGCGGGCTCGCCGCGCAGGCGATCGCCGCGATCGACATCGCGCTGTGGGACCTGAAGGCCAGGCGGGCGGGCCTGCCGCTCGCCAAGCTCCTCGGCGCGCACCGCGACTCCGTCCGCTGCTACGACACCTCCGGCGGCTTCCTGCACGCGCCGCTGGAGGAGGTGCTGGAGAACGCGGAGGCGTCCGCCGCCGCCGGGATCGGCGGCGTCAAGATCAAGGTCGGCCATCCCGACCACGCCGAGGACCTGCGCCGCGTCACCGCCGTCCGGGAGCGGCTCGGCGACGCGTTCCCGCTGATGGTGGACGCGAACCAGCAGTGGGACCGGCCCGCCGCGCGGCGGATGGGCCGCGCCCTGGAGGGGTTCGGCCTCACCTGGATCGAGGAACCGCTGGACGCCTACGACGCCGAGGGCCATGCCGCGCTCGCCGCCGCGCTCGACACGCCGATCGCGACCGGCGAGATGCTCACCAGCGTCGCCGAGCACTGCGAGCTCATCGCCAAGGGCGCCGCCGACGTCCTCCAGCCGGACGCTCCGCGCATCGGCGGCATCACCGGCTTCCTGAAGCTCGCGACGCTCGCCGACCACCACCATCTGCAGCTCGCGCCGCACTTCGCGATGGAGATCCACCTGCATCTGGCCGCCGCCTATCCGCGCGAGCCGTGGGTGGAGCATTTCGACTGGCTCGCCCCTCTGTTCAACGAGCGGCCGACCATCGAGGACGGCCGGATGCACGTCCCGCCGCGTCCGGGCCTCGGCATCACCCTCACCGACCGGGCCCGCGCCTGGACGACGGCCCGCGCCCGCATCGACGCGCCCGCGTAGGAGATGGCTGCCGGAGCAGGGTTCGAACCTGCATGACGTGATCCAGAGTCACGCATCCTGCCGATTGGATGATCCGGCATGGGTGCCCGCGGGCGGGCGGTGGCGTCCGCCCGCCTCGGGCACGTGCAGAACCAGCCGGGGGTCGTTACTCCCGCCGGGCCCAGTCCAGAGCCGCACCCGGGAATCGAACCCGGTTTTCCTGGGTGGAAGCCAGGTGCCTCACCATTTCGACCTGTGCGGCTTGCGGCGGAACGAGAAGCGTTCCGCCGGGGTGGATCGGGCCGGACTCGAACCGGCAACCTCCCGCTTGCAAGGCGGGCGCTCTTCCCATTGAGCTACAGACCCGTGACGAACACGAAAAGACCGCCAGAAAGGTCATCCTGGCGGCCTCCGGAGAACCTTCGCAGTTCTATCCGGAGACGCCTCCGACGGCGGCGGCGCCTCGCCGCTGCCCGGTACCGGAGCGCCGCGACACCGGCCCGCCGCTGGTCGTGGCCATCCTCACCGCTCCTTCCGCCGTTTCCGTTCGGTTTGACACTCCTAGGGTGCGGGATGTCGCGCCTGCGCGCAAAGCTTTTTTTCCGGCAAACGCCCGCCCCGGGCCATATCGGAGGAATGGCCCGGGGCGGACGTGCGGATACCGCGGTTCTACCGGTGGGTGCGGGTGCGGCGCCCGGGGGTCAGGAGGCGCTGCAGAACCCGGAACGGGAGGGTCACGATGCTGACGATCGTGCCGATGATGGCGCTGAGCGCTGCACTGATGCGACGCATTGTGGTTCACTCCTTCAGGTCGTCCTATACGACCCGTACCCCCCTATCGAGTTTTACACCGGCTTTGCTCCGATGATGACCGTGGCATAGAACTCCTCCGACGTCCGGACGGCGGCGGACAGCCCGCCCCGCTCGACGGCGGCGACCGCGTCCGGGACCTGGCGCTCGCTCGTCTCGAACAGCAGGTGGCCCCCGGGGACCAGCCACCGCGCCGCCTCGGCGGTGACGCGGCGCAGCACGTCCAGGCCGTCGGAGCCGCCGTCGAGCGCGACCCGCGGCTCGTGGTCGCGCGCCTCCGGGGGCATCAGCGCGACGTCGTCCGTCGGCACGTAGGGGACGTTGGCGAGCAGCACGTCGACGCGGCCGCGCAGCGCGTCCGGAAGCGGCGCGAACAGGTCGCCCTCGTAGGCGTGGCCGCCGAGCGGGGCGATGTTGGCGCGGGCGCAGCGGACGGCGGCGGGCTCGACGTCGGCGGCGTGCAGGGCGTACTCGTCCAGGCCGGCGACGAGCGCGGCGCCCAGCGCGCCGGAACCGCAGCACAGGTCGACCACGACCGGGCGCGGCGGGGCGAGCGCGGCCGCCTCCCGGACGAGGAACTCGGTGCGGCGGCGGGGCACGAACACCCCCGGCTCGACGGCGATCCGCAGGCCGCAGAACTCCGCCCAGCCGAGGACGTGCTCCAGCGGCAGCCCTGCGGCGCGCCGGTCCACCATCGCGGACGCGTCGCCGGGAGTGCGGGCGGTGGCGAGGATCAGCCGTGCCTCGTCCTCGGCGAACACGCAGCCGGCGGCGCGCAGCCTGGAGACGATCGCGGACTCGGTGAGGGGTGTCGTCATGGGGTTCCGGACTGTACAACACCGCCCTCGTCCCGAGCAGGGGCCGCGTGGCCCGACAATGGAGCGTTGTCCAGGAGGCGGAGGCGCGGGGTGTCGGAGAGGGCGGACGGGCTGCGGGCCGACTGCGCGAGCTGTTTCGGCCTGTGCTGCGTCGCGCTGCCGTTCGCGCGGTCCGCCGACTTCGCGGTGGACAAGGCCGCGGGCGAGCCGTGCCGCAACCTCCTGGCCGACTTCCGCTGCGGCGTCCACGCCGACCTGCGGGGGCTCGGCTTCCGGGGCTGCACGGTCTTCGACTGCTTCGGCGCGGGCCAGAAGGTGTCGCAGGAGACCTTCGGCGGCCGGGACTGGCGCGCGGACCCCGGCGTCGCGCGCCGCATGTTCGCCGTGTTCCCCGTCATGCGGCAGCTGCACGAGCTGCTCTGGTACCTGGACGAGGCGGCGGCGCTGCCCGCCGCCGGGCCCGTCCGCGCCGAGCTGCGGCGGGCGTTCGAGGACGTCGACCGCCTCACCCGGGGCGACCCGGCCGCGCTCGCCGAGGTGGACGTCCCGGCCGTGCGGGAGAGGGCGAACGCGCTGCTGCTGCGCGCGAGCGAGCTGGCCAGGGCCGCCGCCGTGCCGGGCCGCAGGCGGGATCGGCGGGGCGCCGACCTCATCGGAGCACGGTTGAAGGGCGCCGACCTGCGCGGCGCGAACCTGCGCGGCGCCTACCTGATCGGGGCCGACCTGCGGGGCGCGGACCTGCGCTCGGCCGACCTGATCGGCGCGGACCTGCGGGACGCCGACCTGCGCGGCGCCGACCTCACCGGCTGCCTCTTCCTCGTCCGGGCGCAGCTGGACGCGGCGCGCGGCGACGCCGCCACGCGGTTGCCGGACGCGGTCGGACGCCCGGCGCACTGGTGACCCGCGCGCCCTGATCTTGTTTAGTTCCCGGGTCAAGGGGCATTGTCGCAGCGCACGTCATCGGGGGGTCACGTGGCGCGGGTGAGATGGTGGGGTACGGGGCTCGTGGCGCTGGCGCTGCTGCTCCTCGCCGCGGGGCTCCCGCTGCTCGACAAGGCCCTCGGCAGCGGCGGCAGGCCGGTCGCGGCGGGCACGGTGCTGTCGGTGGGGGCCGAGCGCGACGGCGTCCGGCCGGTCACGTTCACCGTCCCGTCCTCGGGCTGGGAGCTCGACCGGGCCGAGTCCTCGCTGACCAGCGACATCGAGCTCGCCAACGCCGGGGTCGGCCTGTACGTGCGGGTCGTGGTGCCGCTGGCGCCGCTGGACGCGCGCGAGCTGTGGGACGGCCTCGGCCGGATCGTCGCCGCCGGCGGGCGGTCGCGGCTGCGCGCGGGGCCCGTCCCGATCACGACCGCGCACGGGCTGACCGGGCTGACCGGGCGGCTCGCCGGGCGCGAGCGCGTCGGCATGGCGACCGTGTTCGCGCGGGCCACGCTCGGCGCCACCGTGACGGCGTCGGGGCCGCCGGATGCGTTCGCGCGGCTGGCCGCGGAGGTCGACGCCCTGGTGCGGACGCTGCGGATCTCGGCACCGCCATGACCCGCCGGCCCGCGTTCTGGCTGTGGGCGGCCGCGTGCCTGCTCGGGGCCTGGACCGCCTTCCGCGGGATCGGCGCGCAGGTCGCGGCGTTCCCGGCGGGCGCGATCCTCGGGTTCGCGCTGCTGGCCCCGGCGCTGGCCGCGGGCGTGTGGGCGCTGCGGCGGCTGCATCCGATCCGGTCGCTGCCGCTCGGCTACGCGCTCATCACGGTGGCGTGGGGCGGGCTCGCCGCGTTCGGTCTCGCGCTGCCCGCGAACTCGGCGTTCCAGGCCGTCCTCGGCAAGACGGCGGGGCCGGGGTTCACGGCGGTGTGGGGCGCGGCGATCGCCGCGCCGGTCGACGAGGAGGTCCTGAAGCTGCTCGGGGTCGTGGTGCTGGCGCTGATGGCGCCGGCCGCGGTCCGCGGGCCGCTCGACGGCTGGGGGTACGGCGCGCTCGCCGGCCTCGGCTTCCAGTTCGCGGAGAACTTCCTGTACGTGCTGAACACGATCGTGCTGACGGGCGCGACGCAGGACGCGAACGCGGCGCTGTTCACCTTCGGCAGCCGGGTGGTCGGCGGGGCGTGGTGGAGCCACTGGGCGATGACGGCGGTCGGCGGCGCGGGCCTCGGCTGCCTGCTGGGGAGGGCGACCCGGACGAGCGCCGCGATCGCCGGGGCGGCGTTCGTGCTGTCGATGGCGCTGCACTCGTGGTGGGACGCGCCCGTCCTGTCCGGGGTGGCGCTGCTGCCGGTGAAGGGGGCGCCGATCCTGCTCGCCGCCATCGTCACGTACCGGCTCGCGCGTCGCCGGTACCTGGCGCATTTCCGGCGGACGGTGCACGCGGAGACGGCGCGGGGCGTCCTCGTCCCCGGCGAGGGGCACGTGCTCGCGTTCCGCAAGTGGCGCCGCAAGGAGCGGTGGGGCGTGCCGGCCGGGGAGCCGCGCCGGCTGCTCGCCCGGCTGCGCGCCGACCAGCTGGCGCTCATCGAGGACGGGCTCGGCGGGCTGGAGCCGGACCCGCTGGCGGCCGACCGGCTGCGGGCCGACATCATGCTCGCCCGGCACCAGCTCAACTCGGCCGCGAACCCGCGCGCGGCCTGACCGCGCGCGGTGCCCGCCCCCGCCAACGCGAGGGGCCGCAGGCGCCCGCGCGGCGGCGTTTGCGGTAACCCCGCTCGGGTACCCGCCCAGCGAAATTGCTGCTCGGGCCTTGGGGAGAAGTGCGCGATGGCGGGACGGAACGGCCGGTCGAGGTCCGCGCGGGCCGGCGACCTGGTCCAGGGTGTCAACGACCGGCTCGGCTCCACCTCGTTCCTGAGCCAGAACATCAGGAAGGCGTTCCCGACGCACTGGTCGTTCCTGCTCGGCGAGATCGCGCTCTACTCGTTCATCATCCTGGTCCTGACGGGCGTCTACCTCACGCTGTTCTTCAAGCCGAGCGGCGGGGTGCAGGTCTACGACGGCTCGTACGCGCCGCTCAAGGGCGTGCGGATGAGCGACGCGTACGCCTCCACGCTGCACCTGACGTTCGACGTGCGCGGCGGGCTGCTGATGCGGCAGATCCACCACTGGGCGGCGAACGTCTTCCTCGCGGCGATCGTGGCGCACCTCATGCGGATCTTCTTCACCGGCGCGTTCCGCAAGCCGCGCGAGATCAACTGGGTGATCGGCGTGTCGATGTTCGCGCTGGCGCTCGCCGAGGGGTTCGCCGGCTACTCGCTCCCGGACGACCTGCTGTCCGGCACCGGCCTGCGGATCTTCCAGGGGATCCTGCTGTCCATCCCCATCGCCGGGACCTACCTCAGCCTGTGGGCGTTCGGCGGGCAGTTCCCGGCGAGCGAGGAGTTCATCCCGCGGCTGTTCACGGTGCACATCCTGCTGATCCCGGGGATCCTGATCGCGCTGGTCACCGTCCACCTGATGATCCTGTGGCACCAGACCCACACCCAGTGGCCGGGCCGGGGGCGGCGGGAGATGGCGGTGAGCGGCGAGAAGACCTTCCCGAACTTCGCCGCCCAGAGCGCGGGCTACTTCCTGTTCACGTTCGGGGTCCTGGCCGGGCTGGCGACGCTGTTCCAGATCAACCCCGTCTGGCTGTACGGGCCGTACGAGCCCAACGAGGTCTCCTTCGGCTCGCAGCCGGACTGGTACGTCGGATTCCTCGAAGGCTCGCTGCGCATCATGGCGCCGCTGTCGACGACCGTCGCCGGGCACGACATCTCCTGGAACGTGCTGCTGCCGGCGGTCGTCCTGCCGGGGATCTTCTTCACGCTCATGGGCCTGTACCCGTTCGTGGAGCGCTGGGCCACCGGGGACGAGCGCGTCCACCACCTCCTGGACCGGCCGCGGAACGCCCCCACCAGGACGGGGATCGGCGCGGCGGCCGCCGCCTGGTACATCAACCTGCTGGCGGCGGGCGGCAACGACATCATCTCCAACACCTTCAAGATCCCGCTGTTCTGGACGACGTGGTTCTTCCGCGTCGGGTTCTTCGTCGCCCCGGTACTCGCGTTCGTCGTCGCCCGGCGCGCCTGCCTGAGCCTGCAGCGCCGCGACCTGCAGACCCGCCGGGAGGGCGTGGAGAGCGGCCTGATCTCGCTCAGCCCGGAGGGCGGCTTCGAGGAGCGGCACGAGGTTCCGGCGCGGGACGCGGAGGCCGTGCTGCGGACCCGGCGGCCCGGCGAGCTGGTCGCCCCCTACCCGGACCACATCATCCCGCTCCCGACCCCGGACCGCGCCCGCACCCAGGTGCGGACCCGCGCCAACCGCTTCTACCTCGACTACCAGTCCGAGTCGTACGGCGGCGGCCAGGGCGACCTGGAGAAGCCGCCTCAGGAGGGCGGCGGCTCGAAGGACGGGAGCGGCTGACCCGCGACGTCCGGCCCGCGCCGGTCAGGACTTCCCGGGCGGCGGCAGCGCGGGCTCGGCCTCCTGCGGCGGCTCCAGCGCCGGGTAGTGCAGGTCGAACGCGGGGCGCACGGAGCGGATCCGGGGCATCGACGTGAAGTTGTGGCGGGGCGGCGGGCAGGACGTCGCCCACTCCAGCGAGCCGCCGGTGCCCCACGGGTCGTCGGTGCCGACCTTCTCGCCGTGCCGCCACGTCCGCAGCACGTTCCACAGAAACGCGAACGTCGAGGCGCCCAGGATGAACGAGCCGATGGACGAGACGAGGTTCAGCGTCGCGAACTGGTCGGGGTAGTCGGCGTAGCGGCGCGGCATCCCCTCGGCGCCCAGCCAGTGCTGGACGAGGAACGTCGTGTGGAACCCGATGAACAGCGTCCAGAAGTGCAGCCTGCCCCAGCCCTCGTGCAGCATCCGGCCCGTCATCTTCGGCCACCAGAAGTAGAACCCGCCGAACATGGCGAACACGACGGTGCCGAACAGGACGTAGTGCAGGTGGCCGACGACGAAGAAGGAGTCGGTGAGGTGGAAGTCCATCGCCGGCGAGGCGAGGATGACCCCGGTCAGCCCGCCGAACAGGAACGTCACGAGGAACCCGAGCGCGAACAGCATCGGGGTCTCGAACGTGAGCTGCCCCTTCCACAGCGTCCCGACCCAGTTGAAGAACTTGATCCCGGTCGGCACGGCGATCATGAAGGAGGTGATGGAGAAGAACGGCAGCAGCACCCCGCCGGTGGCGAACATGTGGTGCGCCCACACCGTCATCGACAGCCCGGTGATCGAGATCGTCGCGGCGACCATGCCGAGGTAGCCGAACAGGGGCTTGCGCGCGAACACCGGGAGGATCTCGGTGACGATCCCGAAGAACGGCAGCGCCGCGATGTAGACCTCGGGATGGCCGAAGAACCAGAACAGGTGCTGCCACAGCAGCGCGCCGTGGTTCGAGGCGTCGTAGATGTGCGCGCCGATCTTGCGGTCGGCCTCCAGCGCGAACAGCGCCGCGGTCAGCACCGGGAACGCGATCAGCACCATCAGGCTGGTCAGCAGCACGTTCCAGGTGAAGATCGGCATCCGGAACATCACCATGCCGGGCGCGCGCATCGCGATGATCGTGGTGATGATGTTCACCGAGGTGAGGATCGTCCCGAAGCCGGACAGGATCAGCCCCATGATCCACATGTCGGGGCCGAGGCCGGGCGAGTACGCCTCCGACGTCAGCGGCGAGTAGGCGAACCACCCGTAGGCGGCGGCGCCGCCCGGCATGATGAACGACGCCATCACCATCAGGCCGCCGAACAGGAACAGGTAGTAGGTGAGCGCGTTCATCCGCGGGAACGCCACGTCGGGCGCGCCGATCTGCAGCGGCACCAGCACGTTCGCGAACCCGGCGAACAGCGGCGTCGCGAACAGCAGCATCATGATCGTGCCGTGGATCGTGAACAGCTCGTTGTAGGTGTGGTTGCTCACGACCTGCCGGCCGGGCTCCAGCAGCTCGGCCCGCATCAGCATGGCCATGACCCCGGCGGCGAGGAAGAACAGGAACGACGTCGTGAGGTACAGGTAGCCGACCATCTTGTGGTCGGTGGTGGCCAGGATGTGGCCGATCTTGGTACCCATGCGGTGGCGCGCGAGCGCCTCGGCGACGCTCGCGTCGTCCCTGCCCTGTACAGCCGTCATCGACGGCCCTCCTCCCGCGTCGGAGCCCAACGGGGCACTTGCCGCAGGGGCGCCGTTCAAACGGCCGGGCGCCGGCCGTCAGATCTCGTCGCCGCGGTCCAGCTCCTCCTCGACGGGCGAGCGCTCGGTGTGCCGCATCGGCTCGCCGAGGCCGGGCTTCTGGTGGTGGCGGCGCTGGTGGTCGCGCTCGGTCGGGGTGCGGCCGGGGTCCGGGTCGAGCGGCACCGACCGCAGCACCTCGGCCACGCTGCCGTACGTGCCGAGCGGCAGCGACGACACCGCGCGCTCGGCGTCCATCTCCGGCCGCCTCTCGTGCACGTGCTCGACGATCCGCTGCTTGCTCGCCGGGAACGGCAGGTCCCCGAGCAGCTCCTCGATCTCGCGTGCGTCGGCGAGTCCCATGGCGTGCCCCCCTGGTCCGGTGTGCTCCCCCTGATCGCGTGCGCCGCGGCGCGGTCCTGCCCGCGGAACTGCCCGCCGGGCCGCGGGCCAAACGGCGGGGACGCCGGGGCGCTCACCCGATCCGGAGCCCGGGCGCGGCGGCCCCGGACCGCAGCGGCAACGCGGCGAGCGCCGGGGGCCGGCGGGGTCCCTCCGCCAGTTCGCCCAGCCGGTCCAGCATGATGCCCTCGCGCAGCGCCCACGGGCAGATGTCGAGGCGGTCGAGGCCGAGGACGTCCATCACGCCCTCGGCCACGATCGCGCCCGCGAGGATCTGGTGGGCGCGCGACGCCTTCACCCCGCGCAGCCGCGCCCGCTCCCCGTCCGGCAGCTTCGCCAGCCGGGGGATCCAGCGGTGCAGGTCGCGGCGGTCGAGGCGGCGCTCCCGGAACGGCCCGGCCTTCGCCTTCGGCGCGCCGCACAGCCGGGCGAGCTGGGTGAAGGTCTTGGACGTCGCGACGGCCCGCACCGGGGCCGGGCGCGCGGCGATCCCGGCGGTCGCCTCGGTGAGCACCGACCGCACGTGCGCCGACAGCGCCCGGCGGACGCGCTTGCGCACCGGCGGGCGGGGCGGCAGGTGGTGCCGGGTGAGGCGGCCCGCGCCGAGCGGCAGCGACAGCGCGATGTCCGGCTCCCGGCCGGTGCCGTAGGCGAGCTCCAGGGAGCCGCCGCCGATGTCGGCGAGCAGCATCGGCCCCGCCGACCACCCGTACCAGCAGCGGGCCGCGAGGAACGTCAGCCGCGCCTCCCGCTCGCCGGTGAGGAACCCGAGCTCGACGCCGGTGGCGGCGCGGACCTCGGCGGTGACGTCGGCGCGGTTGGCGGCGTCGCGCAGCGCGGACGTCGCGAACGGGACCAGCTCGGCGACGCCGAGGGCTGCGGCGGCGGCCGCCGCCTCCCGCACCGCGGCGATCAGCCGCCCGACCGCGGGCCGTCCGATGACGCCGTGCCGGTCGGTGGCCTCGGCCAGCCGGACCGGGCTCTTCACCGACCGGACGGGCAACGGCGGGTGCCCGGGCTCCAGGTCGGCGATCCGCAGGTGCGCCGAGTTGGAGCCGATGTCGAGCACGCCGAGACGCAGGGGGCCGTCGTCCATGCGAAAGCTTTACCCCGCATTGACCTCCTCAGTCCGGCGACGTTTCGGCCCGCCCGTCGGGGTAGGGCGGCCAGGGAGACGGGGCCACCGCCGCTGAGGAGGACCAGATGAAGGCCGTCACCTGGCACGGCAAGCGCGACGTCCGCGTCGAGAGCGTGCCCGACCCGGAGCTCAAGGAACCCGACGACGCGATCATCCGGGTGACCTCGTCCGGCATCTGCGGGTCGGACCTGCACCTGTACGAGGTGCTCGGGCCGTTCCTCACCGAGGGCGACATCCTCGGCCACGAGCCGATGGGCGTCGTCGAGGAGACCGGGCCGGACGTGGCGCACATCAAGCCGGGCGACCGCGTGGTGATCCCGTTCAACATCTCGTGCGGGCGCTGCCACATGTGCGGGATGCAGCTGTACGCGCAGTGCGAGACGACGCAGGTGCGCGAGCACGGCATGGGCGCGGCGCTGTTCGGCTACACCCGGCTGTACGGGCAGGTCCCGGGCGGGCAGGCCGAGTACCTGCGGGTGCCGCAGGCGCACTTCGGGCCGATCAAGGTGCCGGACGGCCCGCCGGACGAGCGGTTCGTCTACCTGTCGGACGTGCTGCCGACCGCGCGGCAGGCCGTCGAGTGGGCCGCGATCCCCGAGGGCGGGTCGGTGACCGTGCTCGGCCTCGGCCCGATCGGGCAGATGGCCGCCCGGATCGCCCGGCACCGCGGGCACCGCGTGATCGCGGTGGACCTCGTGCCGGAGCGGCTGGAGATGGCGCGCCGGCACGGCATCGAGGTGATCGACTCCGACGCCGCCGACGACGTGCCGGACGCGGTGCGCCAACTCACCGGGGGCCGCGGCACCGACTCGGTGATCGAGGCCGTCGGGATGGAGGCGCACGGCTCGCCGGGCGCGAAGCTGGCGCAGACCCTCACCGGGCTGCTGCCGGGCAACTCCGCCGCGCCGCTGATGTCGCGCGTCGGGGTGGACCGGCTCGCCGCGCTGACCACCGCGATCGAGATCGTCCGCCGGGGCGGGACGATCTCCGTCATCGGCGTGTACGGCGGCATGACCGACCCGCTGCCGATGCTGCGGATGTTCGACAAGGGCGTCGGGCTGCGGATGGGCCAGGCGCACGTCAAGCGGTGGATCGACGAGCTGCTGCCGCTGGTGTCCGACGACGCCGACCCGCTCGGCGTGATGGACCTCGCCACGCACCGCTGGCCGCTGGAGAAGGCGCCGCGGGCGTACGAGATGTTCCAGAAGAAGCAGGACGGCGCGATCAAGGTGCTGCTGCAGCCCGGCGCGTGACGCGTCCCGCCGGAACGGTCCCGGACCGGTGATCGCGGCCGGATGATCGCGGACGGGGTCCGCGCGGCCTAGGCTTTCGGCACGCCCCCGGGGGCGTGCCGATCACCCGAGCCTGGAGGTGGGCCCGATGCACCCGTTCCGCGCGGCCGTTGAGAAGGGCGACCTCGACGCCCTCCCGGCGCTGCTGGCCGAGGACGTCACGTTCCTCAGCCCGGTGGCGTTCGCGCCGTACGAGGGGCGGGCCGCCGTCACCGCGATCCTGCGCGCGGTGACCCGGGTGTTCACCGATTTCCGCTACGTCCGGGAGATCGGCGGCGGCCGCGACCACGCGCTCATGTTCAAGGCGCGGGTGGGCGACCGGGAGGTGCACGGCTGCGACTTCCTGCACCACGACGACGCCGGGCTCATCGACGAGTTCTGCGTGATGGTGCGCCCGCTGTCGGGGGCCCGCGCCCTGTCGGACGCGATGGCGGTGGAGTTCGCGAACGTCCGGCGGGAGATGGGCCTGGCCTGACGCGGCCCGCCCCTGAGACGGCTCCGCCTCACCGGGCGAGTCCGAGGACGGTCCAGCTCGCGAACGCCGACAGCGTGTACAGGGCGGGCGTGGGCCACCGGGTGCGCCCGCGCGCGAAGGACGCGGCGGCGAGCGCCGGGACGGCGAGCGGCACGAACGCGGCGGCCGTCCACGGCCCCGTCCGCGCGGAGAGCGCGAGCAGCACCGTCGACAGCGTCGGCGCGGCCAGAACGCACGCCACCGCGCCAGCGAGGCTGAGCGTCGTGGTGTAGGTCCGCTCCCCCGGCCGCGGCGCGCGGGTGGTCTTCCCGGCCAGTTCCGCGTACCCGGCCGCGAGCACCGCGACAAGCACTGCGGTCAATGCGGATGCGTCCGCACCGTGCCCGGCCGCGTCCAGGTACCCCGCGTACAGGTAAAGGTGCAGAAGGACGGGCACGGGCAGGCTCACCAGCAGCCCGGCGAACAGCCCGTCCGAGCGAGGCCGCCCCCAACGGAGGTGGACGCCGAGCACCGCAGCGGCGTAGCCGAGCTGGGCAGCCAGAATGCCGGCCCGCCACGGCCACGCCGCGTGCGACGCGACGAGTACGACGGCGCCCGCTCCGTACAGGACGCCCAGGTCGCGGACGCGCACCGCGCCCGCCGGCAGCGGGCGGCCGGGATGGAAGCGCCGGTCGTAATCGACATCGCGGATGTCGTCGAGGGCCCGCATGAGGAGCAGGTCGGCGAACAGCGCCGCCGCCGCGACCGCCGTCCCGGCGCCGGGCCGCCACCCCCGGCCCGAGGGGTCGAGCGCGGCGAACAGCCCCGTGACGCCGCTCGCCCACAGCGCGGCGAGCACCGCGGACGGCAGCGGCGGGTAGGCGCCCCGGACGAACCGCCCGACCCGGACGCCCCACCCCCTCATCTGCTTCCGCGCGACCAGGTGACCGGGAGCTGCCAGACCCCGCGCACGAACATGCGGTCGCGCCACGCCAGGTCGGCCGGGTCGACGGCCAGCGAGAGGTCGCCGAACCGGCGCAGGATCGCGGCGAGGCCGGTCTGGAGCTCGGCACGGGCGTGGTGGACGCCGAGGCAGCGGTGCCTGCCGTGCCCGAACCCCAGATGCGGGTTCGGGGAGCGGGCCGGGTCGAAGGCGCCGGCGGCGGGGAAGGCCGCCGGGTCGCGGTTGGCGGCGTCGGTGAGCGGGACGACGACGTCGCCCGGCGCCAGCGGCGTCCCCGCCAGTTCGGCGGCGGCGGTGACGACGTGCGGCCGGCCGCCGGTGCCGGCGAGCCAGGTCCAGCGCACGTACTCCTCGGCCGCGGCCGGGATCAGCGCCGGGTCGGCGCGCAGCCGGGCGGCGAGCCGCGGCCGCGCCGCGAGGTCGAGGACGCAGAGCGCGAGGAGGTTCGCGGTGCTCTCGCCGCCCGCCATCAGCAGCCCGGCCCCGAACACGGCGGTCTCCTCGTCCGACAGGTCGGAGCCGTGCACGAGGGCGGTCAGCAGGTCGTCGCCGGGGAACGGCCAGCGGGCGGCGATCTGCTCGGCGAAGTAGCCGCGCATGCCCTCGTGCGCCGCCGCCACCTCGGCGTCCGGGTGGTGCCCGGCCGACATCATCGCGCTCGCCCAGGGCAGCAGCAGGCCGAGGTCGGCGGTGGGGACGCCGAGCATGCCGCAGACGACCGCGTACGGGAACGGCGTCGCGAACCGGGCGAGCAGGTCGGCGGGCGGCCCGCCCGCCGCCATGGCGTCCAGGAGGCGGTCGGCGACGGCGACCATGCGGGGCCGGTCCGCCTCGGCGCGGCGCGCCGTGAACCACGCCCGGACGGCCCGGCGCCGCCGGGTGTGCGCCGGCGGATCGCTCGCTGCCAGCGCCAGCGACGCCGGGGTCCGCGCGAACAGGGTGCCGCCCCGCCACGCCTCCCGGCTGAACCGGTCGTCGGACAGCACCGTCCGGACGTCGGCGTGCCGGGTGGCGAGCAGCGCGTCCCGGCCCGCCACCACGGCAGGGACCAGCGGGCGCGCGTGCAGGCGCCGCAGGTGCCCGGCGTCCAGCGGGACGCCCGGGCGGTGCGGCAGGGGGAAGTCCATCGGTCTCCTTCAGGCGCTCAGCGGCGGGGGCAGCGAGGTCTCCTCGGCGCGGCGGCCCTCGCGCTCCAGCCGGCTCAGCCGCGCCGAGGTGAGGGCGGCGCGGAACAGCTGGATGCCGCGCGCCGAGCTCGGGTCGACGCCGGACAGGTCGCGGATGCGGTCCAGCCGGTAGTGCAGGGTGCGGCGGTGGATCCACAACTCCCGGGCGGCGCGCTCCCGGTCGAGGTTGCAGGCGAGCAGCACCTCCAGCGTCCGCCGCAGGTCGGTGCCCGCGTCGAGCGGCTTCAGCACGGCGGCGAGCCGGCCGCGGATCGCGGGCTGGTCCAGGATCGCCAGCTCGACCAGCAGCTCGTCCGCCCGGTAGGGGCGGTCCTCGCCGTCCGGGATGGCCTTGACGGCGGTGAGCACCCGGGACGCCTCCTCCAGCGCGTCCGGGATGCCGGCGAGGCCGCGCCGCTGCGCCTGCGCGGCGTGCACCGGGCCGCGGGTCCAGGAGACGAGGGACGCGGTGAACTCGGCGGCCCGGCTCTCCGCGCACAGCTGGTCGGCGGCCGGGAGCAGCACGATGAGGCCGGACAGGTCGCCGGAGTACAGCACGCCGTCCCAGCCGTCCAGCCGCTCGCTCGCCCGCTCCCAGCACGCGTCCGAGGCGGGGGCCTCGCACAGCAGCACCAGGTAGCCGGGCGCGAGCCGGACCCCGGCCGCCTCGGCGATGACGCCGGCGGGCGCGCCGTCGATCAGGGTCTCGGCGAGCAGCCGGCGCAGCGGCCGCGACGCGCCGCCCGCGCGGGGCGCCTCCGCGTAGCCCTGGATGCACGCCTCCCGCGCGCCGATGGCGAGCCGCGCCGCGTGCGCGGTCAGCTCGGCCATCTCGGCGAAGTGGCCGGGCGGCGCGACCGTCCAGCAGGTGCGGGCGGCGGCGGCGAGCGCGAGGTCCCACACCTCCGACAGCACCGGCAGCGGGATCGCCTGCCGGGCGGCGAGGACGCCGAGGTCGCGGAACCGGCCGAGGTCGTCGGCGGGCAGCGGCTCGCCGGTGAGGACGAGCCCGATGAGGCGGGTGCAGGTCTGCCCGCGGCCGCCGAACATCGGGCCGGCCGCGCGCCGGATCGGCAGGTAGGCGGGGTGGCCGTGCAGGGCCTCGCCGACCGCGGCGGCGACCCGCGGGCCGGTGGAGAGGAGGATGTCGGAGAGTCCGCCGGGAGCGGTCATCGGCGTCTGCTCCCTAGGCCGCGGCCAGCCGGAACCTGGGCAGGTGGCCGACGGTCGCGTCGACCAGCCCGTGCAGCTCCCGCAGGCAGCCCGGTTCGCCGCCGAGCCGGTCGAGCAGGCCGTGCGCCCGCTCGATCAGCGGCGCCACGGACGCCGCGTAGCCGTCGATGACCTCCTCGTCCAGCATCCGGGCGGCCAGCTCGGCGCGCGCGGCCGCGCACCGGCGGGCCGCGGCGTGCAGTTCGAGCGCCTCGCGGCGCCGCCCGGCGGGCAGCTCGCGCAGCAGGTGGACGAGCAGGTAGGTGGCGGTGCCGTTGGCGAGGTCCTCGTGCCGCCCGGACGCGAGGTCGCGCTGGTCGTTGACGAGCTGGCGCAGCACGCCGAGCGACCGCCCGAACGCGCGCCAGCCCGCGACCCGGCCGCGGTCCGCGCCGGCCAGGCAGGCGGCGGCCGCGGCGGCCATCCCGTACGGCGCGCCCGTCTTGCCCTCGTAGCCGCGCAGCACCGACGCGGGCGTGGCGACCGCCGGGCGCTCGGTGAGGTCGCGGAGCTGGCCGTCCACGGCGTCCAGCCAGCAGCGCGACAGCTCCTCCCCCAGCGCGGCGCGGGTCGCGGCGGGCACCGGCAGCCCGGCGAGGAGCCGGGCGGGCAGGTGGCCGCCGACGGCGAACGCGGTGAGCGCCCGCTTGCCGGCGGCGACCCGGTCGGGCACGCCGGCCGGGCCGGGCGCGTCGGTCAGGTCGTCGAGGTGGCGGGCGGACGCCCACCAGAGCAGGTGGACCACCGCGATCGGCGCCGCCGGGCCCGGCTCGCCGGTCTCCGCGCCGTGCGCCAGCAGCGGCAGCGTGACCATGCCGTGCAGGCCGGGCCGCGAGCCCTTCGCGCGGACGAGGTCGAAGAACTCCAGGAGGAACTCCGACATGGCGCCGCCGACCATCTCCCGGCCGTCGTCCAGGCCCATCGCCAGGCCCTCGGCGAGCAGCTCGCACAGCCGCGCGATCTCCACCTCGACCTCGGCGATCGCCCGCTCCTGGGCGGCCTTGCCGAACACTCCTTCGTCCACGTGCCAACTCCTCTGGTGCTGCGGGGTGTGTGCGGGCCGCGCCGGGGGCCTCCGGCGCGGCCCGTCATCGGCGGGCGCGCCCGTCCAGGACCCGGACCGTGCCGGCGCGCCCGTCCAGCTCGATCCAGGCGCCGTCCGGGATGCGGGCGACGGCGCCGCCGACCGCGACCGCGGCGGGCACGCCGAGCAGCCGTCCCGTGACGGCGGTGTGCGAGAGCAGGGTGCCGCGCTCGACGACCAGGCCGGACGCGGCGATCATGAGGGGAAGCCAGCCCGGGTCGGTCTCCCGGGCGATGAGGATCCGGCCGGCGCAGCCGGCGGGCGGGACGCCGGGGTCGAGGACGACCTTGGCGCGGCCGCGGACCGTCCCGCCGCCGGAGCCGAGCCCGCGCAGCACGTCGCCGTCCCGGCTCTCGGCCTTCCCGACCGGGCGGGCGCGGGCGAGGGCCGCCGCCACGGGCGCCGCCGCCGGGACCGACAGCAGCGGGGGCGGGGGCGGTGCGTCGCGGTGCCGGCCGCGTTCGGCGCGCCGCACCGCCGCGAGGCCGCGCAGGACGTCCGGGCCGGCGCCGGGCAGGGTGCCGTCGAACGCGCCGAGAACCTCCGAAGCGGTGAGGTCGAGGACGTCCATGGGGTCGTCGAGCGCCCCGGTTTCGGCGAGGTCGGCGCCGAGCCGCCACAGGATCGTGCGGGACAGCCCGAACAGCTGCGTCCGGCAGAACCTGGTGTCCTCCCGGGTCCGGACCAGCGACCGCAGCAGGGCGAGCAGGGCGCCGAGGACGGCGCGGCGCGCCGGGTCGCGGCAGGCCGCCCGCAGCCGCCGCCGGGCCTCGGCCGCCGCGCGCGCCTCGTCGGCGCGGCTGCCCGCGACGGTCGCGCCCCGCCGGACGAGCTCCATCGACGTCAAGCATCTGCCCACGCCGGCGGCGGAGTTGCGGCCGGTCGCGGTGAT
>NZ_JBFARO010000145.1:0-19567 GCF_040677125.1 Actinomadura sp. NPDC049382 | reverse complement strand
AGCAGCCCGAGGATGCCGTGCCCCTGCGGCCAGTGCCCGATCGCCTCGATCTCGTCCTCGCCCACCCCCACGGTGATGAACTGGACGAGCCGCTCGCCCTCCTCGGCGATGACGCCGAGGGCGCCGTACCGCGCGTCCACCAGGGTCGTCGCCGCCTCGGTGATCCGCCGCAGCACCGACTCCAAGTCCAACTCGCTACCGATCGAGACCACGGCCTCCAGCAGCGCGTGCACACGATCACGAGTCGCCCGCGCGGCCTCCAACCGCGTCTGCAACTCCGTCAACAGGTCGTCAAGCTGCAACTGCGGAAGCACGAGCTTGGCCCGATCGTCACCGGCCCGGAGTGGGTCGACCATATGTCCAGTATTCCGGGCGGAAGCGGTGATGTCAGCTCTGGAACCCTGGCACCGGAGGCCCGATCATGTCTCCTCGATCACTTCTTCAACCGGTCGGCGCACCGTTCCCGCGGCCAACCCCAGCAGCAGGTCGGCGCGCCCGGCCGCCTCGGCCAGGCGCGGGCGACCGTCCACGCGGCGGTTTCAGGCTCCGTTGGTGTGGGGGACGACCGCGACCGGGCAGTGCGCGTGGTGGATGAGCGCGTGCGTCACGGCGTGGCTGCGCGGCGCCGTCAGTCCCGTGCGCGGACGCGTGCCCGCGATCACGAGAGCGACGTCCCGGGACGCGGTGACGAGGGCGGCGGCGGGATTGTCCTGGACGATGTCCTCGACCACGTCCACGTCGGGGAAGCGTTCGCGCATCGGCGCGTGCGCCTCGATGACGCGCCATCGGGCCCGCTCCTCGATGCGCCGCAGGTCGCTCCCGGCCCCCGGCTCGTCCAGTGCCTCCGGGAACGGCCAGGCGTGCACGACGCGCAGCCTCGCGTTCCGTGTCGCGGCGGCCCGGAACGCGTACTCCAGGGTCGCGGAATCGTCCCCCAGACCGACGCCTACGGCGATCTCGGCCCGCTCGGCCTCCGGCTCGCCGCGGACCAGCACCACCGGGGAGGCGGTGTTCCGGACGACTCCGAGCCCGACCGACCCCAGCAGGAGCCCGGTGAAGCCGCCGAGGCCGCGGTGCCCCACCACCAGCTCGAACGACTCCCTGGACCATTCGGCCAGCACCTGCACGGTGCGTCCGGACGCCAGCTCGGCGCTCACCGGCACCTCGGGGCGGCGGGCGTGCGCGACGCGCTCGGCGTCGGCGAGCACCTCACCGCCGGCGCGCGACAGCGAACCGATCTCTCCGGGCGCGGCGGTCAGCGGGATGTCGAAAGGCCATTTCTCGATGGCGTGCACGATTCTCAGGTCACGCCCGTAGCGGGCCGCCTCATCGGCCGCCCATGCGACAGCGCGCTCGGACGGCACCGAGCCGTCAGCGCCGACGACGATCGGATCGGACATGGTCAGCTCCTCACATGGCCTGCGACGACCTCAGTCGCTGTCGGGCACGACGACGACAGGGCATCGTGTGTGGTGCAGCACTGTGTGGTTGACCCGGCCCAGCACCATTCCGGCCAAAGGGGCGCGCCTACGCCGCGCCCCCACCACGACCAGTGCCGCGTTCTCGGACGCCTCGACCAGCGCCCGGGCGGGAGTGCGTTCGGAGACGAGCTGGTCGATCGCGACGTCCGGATACCGCTCGCGATAACCGGCTAGGGACTCCGACAGCTCCAGGTCTTCGATCACCCGGCGGCGCGGCGAGAACTCGCCGCCCACCGCGTGCAGGGCGAGGATCCGCGAACCGCGCGAGGCGGCCTCCTTGAACGCCCATCCGACGGAGGTCCGTTCGTCGTCCAACCCCTCGATCCCGATCACGATCTCCGCCGGAGCGCCGGACGGGTAGGGGGCCGCACGCGGCACCACCAGAACCGGGCAGCGGGCATGCGCGGCGACGTACAAGCCGACAGACCCGAACAGCAGGCCCTCGAACCCGCCCTGGCCACGCGAACCCACCGCCACCAGGTCCGCGTGCTCGCTCTCCTCCACCAGCGCCCGGGCCGGGTCGGCCGGAACCAGACGCGTCTCCACGTTGATCTCCGGGCGGAGCTTCAGCGCGTACTGGCGGGCCTCACCGAGCAGATCCTCACGCTCGGCGATCAGGCGGCGCAGCGCGTCCGGCGGGATCGTCCCCTCGTCCAGCAGAGCACGCGAGCCGTGCACCAAGAGGAGCGGTCGTCGATGGCGGTCGGCATAGTCCGCCGCCCAGTCCAGCGCCCGCCACGCATGCGCGGATCCATCGATTCCCACGACGATCGGAGACGACATCGGCCATCCCTCCTGAGTCATCGTTCACATTCATTTCCGACGCCACGGCGAAGGCGGGGACCTGCGGCCACCGCCGGGACCGCAGGTTCCCTTGCCGGTTCACCGGGTCAGGACGACCTTGAGCGCGCCGGTCTCGGCGGCGTCGGCGAAGACGTCGTAGGCCTTGGGGAACTCGTCCAGGGTGAAGTGGTGGGTGACGAAGCGCGCGGCGTCGATCTGGCGTCCGGCGAGCAGGCGGAGCAGGGTCGGGGTCGAGGAGGTGTCGACCAGGCCCGTGGTGATGGTGATGTCCCGGATCCACTGCTCCTCCAGGTGCAGCGCGGCCGGGGCGCCGTGCACGCCGATGTTGGCGATGTGCCCGCCCGGCCGGGCGAGGGCCACCGTCAGCTCGAAGGCGTCGGGGACGCCGACCGCCTCGATCGCCACGTCCGCGCCGAGTCCGCCGGTGAGGTCCCGGACGGCCGCGAGCGGATCCTGCCGCGAGTTGTTGACGGTGATGTCGGCGCCGAACCGCTCGGCCGCCTCCAGGCGGCTGTCGGCCAGGTCGATCGCGATGACGCGGCTCGGGCTGAACAGCCGCGCCCCCATGATCGCCGATAGCCCGATCGGGCCCGCGCCCACGACGGCGACGGTGTCGCCGGGACGGACGGCGCCGTTGAGCACGCCGACCTCGTAGCCCGTCGGCAGGATGTCGGCCAGCATGAGCACGTCCTGCGCCGGCACCCCGTCGGGCACCGGGTGCACGGACGTGTCGGCGAACGGCACCCGGACGTACTCGGCCTGCGTCCCGTCGATCATGTGGCCGAGGATCCATCCGCCGCCGCCCAGGCACTGCCCGTACCGGCCCTCGCGGCAGAACCGGCAGGTCCCGCACGCGGTGATGCACGACACCAGCACCTGGTCGCCGGGCTTGACCGTCCGCACGGCCGGGCCGACCGCCTCGATCGTGCCGACCGCCTCGTGGCCGAGGATCCGCCCGTCGGTCACCGCCGGGACGTCTCCCTTGAGGATGTGCAGGTCCGTCCCGCAGATCGTCACCGCGTCGACCCGGACGATCGCGTCGCCGTCCTCGACGATCTGCGGCTCCGGCACCTCTTCCCACGCCTTGTTCCCGGGGCCGTGGTACACCATCGCCTTCATGACGTGCCTCCTTCATCGGTTCGGCTGAAGTTTCGAAGTCGGGTTCGGTGGAGCGACGTCGGTGCTGCCCGCCGTCCTCGCGCGCGGGCGCTAACGTCCCCGCCCGGCCGCCCCGGTGCTCGCCGGCTCGGAGCCCGGCTCCGCACCGCCCATGTCGAGCCGGAACGGCGGATACCGGTCGGTCATCAGGAAGGCGTAGCCGGCCACGCGCAGCGTCCAGCGGTTCATGCCCATGACCAGATCGAAGATGCCGCGCAGGTAACGCGTGGTGAACAGCAGGGCGACGGCGGCGATGAGGACCAGCAGCCCGACCAGGCCGACGGTGTTCCATCCCGCGTCGTCGCCGCCGATGGCGCCACCGGTGAACAGGGCGACCACCAGGTAGTGCGGGATCGCCAGCAACCACCACTTCACCAGGACGAGTCCTCGTGACAACTGCTCCGGGTAGTCGATGTCCAGCCGGGTGGGATACTCGGGAACGTCCTTCAGCGTGAAGGGCGGGTACCGGTCCGTGGCGAGCGCGCCATAGCCGTAGAAGGCCACCCGCCACGCCCAGCGCAGCACCCCGAGGTTGAACTCGAAGATCGACCGCGGATAGCGGCCCGTGAACAGGATCGCGAAGAACGCGACCACCGTGAGCACCGCGAACGCGATTCCGAGGAAGAACAGCACGATGTAGTGCGGAATCAGCAGCAGCCATTTCAGCAGCCACAGCCACCGCGACAGCGGCTCGTCCAGCCGGCCGTCCACCCTGACCGGCATCTGTTGACCGTGCACGTCGGCCTCCTTCGGTCAGGCACCCCGGCCGCCCGATGACGGCCGGACACCACCTACTCCCACCGTCACCCCCACGGCCGCCCGGCTGTAGGGATAAATGTCCATGCCCCTGAGGGACTAAGGTCACTCGGCCCTCTGAGGGGCGCTGGTCCCCGAGCCGGTCAGCTTTTCCCGGCGGCGCGAGAGTGGCGGTGGAGCCATCGGTTGCCGGGTTCGGCGTGGGGTGTGGTGGTATGTGGTCGGTGCGGAAGTGATCTGGTTGGGGAGCCGCCCTGTCTGGTTGGAATCGTGTGTCGCCGGTCCGGAGACCGCGCGGGTCGCTGGTGCTGGAGCGGTTCCAGCATCCGGCGCAGGTGGTGGTCAGCGGGTTCGCCGTCGTGATCGCCGCCGGGACGCTCCTGCTGTCGTTGCCGCAGGCGACCGAGAGCGGGGACGCGGCGCACTGGCGGGACGCGTTGTTCACCGCGACGTCGGCGGTGTGCGTCACCGGGTTGATCACCGTGGACACCGGGTCGTACTGGTCGTCGTTCGGTGAGGTCGTGATCCTGGGATTGATCCAGGTGGGCGGGCTGGGGTTGATGACGCTGGCCACCCTGTTCGCGATCCTGCTGTCGCGGCGGCTGGGGCTGCGGGCGAGGATGGCGGCCCAACTCGAGACCAAGACCATGCGGATGACCGACGTGCGGCGCGTCGTCCGGCAGGTGGTGGTGTTCAGCCTGGTCTCGGAGGCGCTGATCGCGGCGGTGCTGACCGCCCGGCTGGTCCTCGGCTACGGCGAACCGGTCGGCCGTGCCCTCTACCTGGGGGTCTTCCATGCGGTGTCGGCGTTCAACAACGCCGGGTTCGCGCTGTGGCCCGACAACCTCGTCCGCTTCGCGGCGGACCCGTGGATCACGCTGGCGATCTGCGCGGCCGTCATCGTCGGCGGGCTCGGCTTCCCCGTGGTGTTCGACCTGGCGCGCAACTGGCGGCGCCCTCGCGTCTGGACGGTCCTCACGCGCGTCACCCTGGGCATGACGGCGGTGCTCCTGGCCGGCGGCATGCTCATCCTGACGGCCGCCGAGTGGGACAACCCGGAGACGCTGGGCGGTCTGCCCACGCCGGCCCGCTGGCTGGCGGGCTTCGCGTCGGCGGTCATGCCGCGCACGGCCGGGTTCAACACCGTGGACATCGCCCAGATGCGGCCGGAGAGCTGGGTGGCCACCGACGTGCTGATGTTCATCGGCGGCGGCAGCGCCGGCACCGCAGGCGGCATCAAGGTCACCACCTTCGGGCTGCTGGCGTTCGTGCTGTGGGCGGAGATGCGCGGGGAACCGCGGGTGAACGTCGGCCACCGCCGGCTCCCGGACGGCACCCAGCGGCAGGCGATGGCGATCGTCCTGCTGAGCCTCGGCCTGGTCGCCAGTGTGACCTTCGCCCTGCTCACGCTGACCTCGTACTCGCTGGACCAGGTGCTGTTCGAGGTCACCTCGGCGTTCGGCACGGTCGGCCTGTCCACGGGCATCACCGCCGACATCCCGGCCGGCGGGCAACTGCTGCTGATCGGCCTGATGTTCATCGGCCGCATCGGCCCGCTGACGTTCGCCACCGCGCTCGCACTGCGCGAGCGCGCGCAACGCTACGAGCTACCGGAGGAGCGACCCATCGTTGGCTGACCACAGGAACGACCCCGTCGTGGTGATCGGGCTGGGGCGGTTCGGCACCGCGCTGGCCCTGGAACTGGCCAGGCGCGGCAGCGAGGTGCTGGCCATCGACCACCGTCCCAAGATCGTCCAAGCCCTGGCGGGACAGCTGACCCATGTCGTCACCGCGGACGCCACGGACCTGCAGGCGCTGCGTGAACTCGGCGTGGCGGAGTTCCACCGCGCGGTGGTGGCCATCGGCGGCGACCTTGAGGCCAGCATCCTGACCACGTCGCTGCTGACCGAACTGGAGGTCGACGACATCTGGGCCAAGGCCGTCACCCATCAGCACAAGCGCATCCTGGAGCGGATCGGCGCCCACCACATCGTCCTGCCCGAGAGCGACATGGGAGAGCGGGTCGCCCACCTGGTCAGCGGCCGCATGCTCGACTACATCGAGGTGGACGAGAACTTCGCGCTGGTCAAGACGCATCCGCCGCGCGACATCGTCGGCGTCCCGCTGGGAGACACCCGCCTGCGCTCCCGGCACGGTGTGACGGTGGTGTCCGTGAAGTCGGTCGGTGAGCAGTTCACCTACGCGACCGCCGACACCGTCCTGCAGTACGGCGATGTGATCCTGGTCGCCGGGACGATCGCCGAGGCCGAACGCTTCGCCGAGCGCCGGTGACGAGGCCGATCGCTGGGGACCGGCGTCGGTGCGACCGGGTTCGCCGCGGCACGCGACGACGGGCCCGCGGGATGCGACGGGAAACGAGCGTGGAAAGCGCCTCCGAATCCCGTTAGTGTCGTGGCCTGGTGAGCCGGGAAGTCTGGTCGGCGCTACTGTCGCCGACCCCGGAAGACCCCCATGACGAACCTGCTGCTCGCCTTCGCCGCCATGTTGCTGCTCGCGGTGCTGGTGTCGAACCTGGCGCACCGGACCGTGCTGTCGACGGCGGCGCTGTTCCTGGTCGGCGGGTTCCTGCTCGGCGACGGCGTCACCGGCCTGGTCTCCCTGCGGCCCGGGGACGAGATCGTGTCGCGGCTGGCGGAGCTGGCCCTGTTCGCCGTGCTGTTCACCGACGGCATGCACGCCGGCTGGCACGACCTGCGCAGCGCCTGGCGGCTCCCCGGACGCGCCCTGGGCTGGGGCCTCCCGCTGACCCTGGGGATCACGGCGCTCTTCGCGCACTACCTCGTCGGGCTGGGCTGGGTGGAGGCGCTGCTGATCGCCGCCGTCCTCACCCCGACCGACCCGGTGTTCGCGGCCGCGCTCGTCGGCAACGAGAAGGTGCCGCCGCGGCTGCGCCACCTGCTGAACGTGGAGTCGGGCGTCAACGACGGGCTCATCCTGCCGTTCGTGGTGGTCTTCCTGGCGATCGCGCAGGGCGAGGAGGACCTGCACTTCGGCGAACTGGCGGGCGAACTGGCCGGCGGGCTCGCCATCGGCGTGGCGATCCCGTGGGCCGCGATCATGCTGGTGCGGACCCGGTGGTTCGCGATCGCGCCCAAGTACGAGCCGCTGAACGCCGTCGCGATCGGCCTGCTGGTGCTGGCGACGGCGCAGGCCACGCACGGCAACCTGTTCCTGGCCGCGTTCGCCGCCGGCGTCACCGTCGCCACCGTCGGGCACGAGCACCGGGAGGCGTTCGAGCAGTTCGGCGAACTGGTCGCCGAACTGCTCAAGCTCGCCGCGCTGCTGGTCTTCGGCGCGCTGCTGTCCCCGGCGTTCCTCGGCGACGTCGGCTGGGCGGGCTGGGCCTTCGCCGTCCTCGCGCTGGTGGTCGCGCGCCCGGTCGCGATCTGGGTGTCGTTCCTGCGCTCCCGGCTGACGATGCGGGAGCAGGCCGCGGTGATGTGGTTCGGCCCCAAGGGCTTCGCCTCGGTCGTCTACGGCCTGCTCGTACTGGAGTCGGGGATCGCCGCCGGCGACCACATCTTCCACCTCGTCGGCGCCACCATCGCGCTGTCGATCCTCGCGCACTCCTCCACCGACATCATCGTCGCGCGCAGCTTCGACGACGAACGCGAGGTGCCGGCCTGGCACGGTAGAGCGCGAGCACGCCTGCAGAAGACCCGCCGCCCCGGCTCGGGACCGGACGCGGCCGACCCGCCGGCGGACTCCGGCGGCGCCGACCGCGAACGTCCGGAATGAGCAGGCGCCGCATGCGGTGGCATCGGCGTCAGGACTTGGCCTCGGTCGTGGACCTCTCCTCCGTCGACCGGTCCTGGAAGTAGGCGCGGGTCTCCCGCCAGACCAGCGGCCCCAGGATCACCAGGCCGATCAGGTTGGGCAGCGCCATCAGTCCGTTCATCACGTCCGAGAAGGTCCACACGGCGGTGAGGGTCGAGACCGAGCCGACGTAGATGGCCACGATGAAGATGACCCGGTAGGGCAGGACGGCTCGCCTGCCGAACAGGTACTCCATGCAGCGCTCGCCGTAGTAGGACCAGCCGAGCAGGGTGGAGAAGGCGAAGAAGAGCACGCCCACGGTGACGATGACGCTGCCCCAGTCGCCGGGCAGGCCGTCGTCGAAGGCGCGGGCGGTGAAGGTGGCCGCCTCGTCCTTGCCGCCGGTCTTCCAGGCGTCGGTCACCAGGATCGTCAGCGCGGTGAAGCTGACCACGACCAGGGTGTCGATGAAGGTCTGGGTCATCGACACCAGCGCCTGCCGGACCGGGTGCGTGGTCTTGGCCGCGGCGGCGGCGATGCCGCCGGTGCCGAGCCCGGACTCGTTGGAGAAGATGCCCCGCGCGACGCCGTAACGGACGGCGGCCGCCACCCCGGCGCCCACGAAGCCGCCGGTGGCCGAGGTCCCGGAGAACGCGTCGCTGAAGATGAGCCCGATCGCGCCGGGCAGTTCCTCGATCTCGTAGGCCAGGACCGCGGCGGCGCCCACGATGTAGAACACGATCATCACCGGGACGAAGGCACTGGTGATCCGGCCGATGCTCTTGATGCCGCCCAGGATGACGGCGGCGGCCAGCAGGGTCACGATCACGCCGGTCGCCCAGGGCGCCAGGCCCCACTCGTCCTCGACGTTCTCGGCGACGGTGTTGGCCTGCACCATGTTCCCGATGCCGAACGCCGCGATGGCGCCGGCGATCGCGAAGAACCCGCCCAGGAACCAGCCGAGGCGCCCCTTGACGCCCTCCCGGAGGTAGTGCATGGGTCCGCCGCTCTGTTCACCGGCGGCGTCGGTGCGGCGGAACCGCACGCCGAGGTAGGCCTCGCTGTACTTGGTGGCCATGCCGACCAGGCCGGTGCACCACATCCAGAACACCGCGCCCGGCCCGCCCAGCGCGATCGCGGTCGCCACACCCGCGATGTTGCCGACGCCCACCGTGGCGGCCAGCGCCGTCGTCAACGCCTGGTAGTGCGCGATGTCGCCGGGGACGTCGTCGTCTTCCTTGCGTTTGAAGAACGCCAGCCAGAAGGCCAGCCGGAAATGCCGGAACTGCAGGCCGCGGAGCAGGATCGTCAGGTAGAGGCCGGTCAGCAGGAGCAGCGGGATCAGCAGCCACGGTCCCCAGACGAAAGTGCTGACATCGGACAGGAAGGTCTCAAGCGACTTCATGGAACCACCGGGGGGCGAGGGGCTCGGGAACTTCCCTGGACCGTAACCCGGCATTTCGGCCTTGTGAAGATCCTTTATGGGTCTTCCGTCGGGCGCGGTGCCCCGGACGGGCCGGTCCCGGATCGCAGGAAGTCGGTGATGGCGGCGGCGATGGCCGGGTAGTCGCCGCCGAGCCAGATCATGTGGCTGGGGGCGGTGCTGGTCACCAGGCGGGCGTGCGGGATCGCCTCGGCGAGCGACCGCGCGTGGGCGTAGGAGACCGACCCGTCGTCGCGGCTGCCGATCACCAGGGTGGGGCGGTCGACCCGGGCGGCCACGGCGGCGAGCCGGCGGGCGGCGCCTGCGGCGGACGTGGCGCGCACGTCCGCGGTGAAGCCGGCGCCGGAGCGCATCCGGCCGAAGAGGTCCAGCAGCGCCCCGCGTTGCACGTCGGTGAGGGAGGCGAGCACTTCGGCGACCGGGCGGGCGGTCAGGTTCGGAAGCAGCAGCCGCAGCGCCGTTCCCGGGGCGCGGTGCGTCAACGCTCGTATCAGCCGCCAGGTCACCGCTTCGGTTCGCGGGTGGAAGACGACGGCGGCGCCCGTCCGGGTGCGCCGGTCGGGCCAGGGCACCACTCCCACGGCGCTTTGCAGGATCAGCCTTTCGACCAGGTCGGGATGGCGGGCCGTCAGCGCGACCGCGGTCGGTCCTCCCGCCGACTGGCCCACCACGGCGGCGAGAGGTCCGAGCCCGAGCTCGGCGCACAGTGCGGCGACCACGTCGGCGAAACCGTCCGGTGACGCGGCGGTGGACGGCGGCGTCCGGCCGTAGCCGGGACGCGAGACCGCCAGGATCGTGTACCCCGCGTCGGCGAACACCTCCTCGCCGAGCGGCAGCCCGGCCCGCATGTGCCCTCCGTGCACCATGAGCACCACGCCCGGGCCGCGCCGCTCCAGCCGGTACTCCACCTGACCGTCGGCCAGAGTCATCACCTGCGTCGCCCGTTCCACCGGCGTCCCTTCCGAACTGCAGCGCCCTGGCCCGGCGGCCGGACCGGCGATTCGAGCAGCACCATAGCCCCGGTCCGCCGGGCGCAGTGGACGGGCCGTGCACCATGGGCGAGCATCCGTCATGGGCAGGTTGGCAGTCCGGAGCGGCGCGCCTACAGTGGCGGCTGGAGTGCCGGGAAGCCGGGTCGGCCTCCGGGGTCGTCCGACCTCGGAGAAGCGTGCAGCGGAGGTTCCGGTGCTGGTGCGTGAGCTTGCTGACGAGGTCCCCGTCGTCGGGCTGGATGACCGGGTCTTGGACGCGGTACGGGCGATGTGGCGTCGGAAGGTGCCGGGTCTGGTCGTGGTGGACGGCCGGGAGCGTCTGGTGGCGGTGCTCTCGGTGACCGAGGTGCTTCGGCTGGTGGTCCCGCCGTACGTGGGCGAGCGGGCGGCACTGGCGCGCGTCATCGACGAGGAGCACGCCGACGAGTTCCTGACCGAGTGCGCCGACCGGCCGGTGCGGGACTGCCTCCCCCGCGGCCGCCGTAAGTCGGCGGTGGTGGGCCCGGACGCCACGGTGCTGGAGGCTGCGGCGTCGATGACCAGCACGGGGTGCCCGATCGTGGCCGTCGTCGCCGACGACGGCGGTGTGCTGGGGGCGGTGAGCTGGGGTGCGCTGCTCGACAGGCTGCTGGCCGCGTGACACCCGCCCGCCCCGCCGGGCGGGCGGGTGCGCCGTCATGCCGTGGTCGTGAGGTCTCGGCGGCGGAACGCCCACAGCGCGAGTGCGGTGAGGGCCGCGGCCGCGAGGGTCAGGATCCCGGCCGCCGCGGCGCTCACGTCTTCGCGCGGGTACTCGCCGACATGCGCGAACGGCGAGAGGTCGACCGCGCCGCCGGGGATGTCGAGGACGGGGGCGAAGAACCCGGCGACGACGCCGTAGCCGAGGACGGCCCAGACGGCCGGCACCGCGCGGGGCAGCGCCCCGTACAGCAGGCCGGCGGCGGCGAGGAGCAGCCACACGGCCGGCGTGTGGGCGATATGCCCCAGGATCGTCTTCCACAGGAGCGCGGCGTCGCCCGTGCCGATGGCGGCGGCCGCGCCGGTGCCGAGGCCCGCGAGGAACAGCAGCCACGGGACGGCGAGCGCGGTGACGGCGAGGTTGCCGCCGAGCCAGCCGGTGCGGCCGACGGCGGTGGCGAGGACGGGTTCGGTGCGTCCGGCCGACTCCTCGCCCCGCACCGCCTGCACGGCCAGGATCGCGAACACGGCGACCGTGAACGCCATGGTCAGGCCCATGACGCCGAGGTAGCCGACGACCAGGTCCCCGCCGCCGCCCATGACGGCGATCAGGTCTTCCGGGGCGTCGTCCAGCCCGTCGGCCATCGGCTGGGCGAACGCGCCGTAGGCCGCGCCGGCGACCAGGAGCGCGACGCTCCAGCCGGTGATCGCGGCGCGCTGGAGGCGGAACGCCAAGGTCGGCGCGGTGCGGAGCCAGGCGGCGGCGCGGGGCGGGCCCGGTCGCGGCGGGACGAGCCCCGCGTCCAGGTCGCGGCGGCCGGCGAGGCGGTACCCGGCGGCGGCGGTCGCGGCGGCGCAGGCCAGTGAGAGGGCCAGCGGCCACCACCGGTCGAGCACGTAGGGCGCGGTCTGCTGGGACCAGCCGAGCGGGGACAGCCACGACAGCCAGGCGCCGCCGCCGTCCTGGACGGCCGCCATGTCGCCGATGCCCCGGACGACGAACGCGGCACCGAGGACCGCTCCGGTGAGTCCGGAGGCGCCGCGGGGGTAGGCGAAGACCTGCACGGCGGTCGCGGCGATGCCGCCGAACACGAGTCCGACGGCGCCGACGGACGCCCCGAACAGGGCCGACCCAGCGGCGGCGTACCCGGCGGCGAGCATGATCGCGGTGACCAGGACGGCGGCCGTGGCGCACATCAGCGCGGTGAGGATCAGCGCGGCGGTGAGCTGGGCGGACCGTCCGACGACGTTCGCGCGGACCAGTTCGGCGCGCCCCGAGCGCTCCTCGGCGCGGGTGTGCCGGGTGACGGTCAGCAGCGCCATCAGCGCCGCGCCGAGCATGATGTACAGCCCGTACTGGCCCGAGAGGAACCGTTCGAGGGTGATGGCGTCGTAGCCGTACCCGGGGCCGCCGAAGATCGCCCCGGCGGGGCTGGTGGAGAACGAGCTGACCGACTCCAGCTGCTCGGTCGTGGAGTAGACGGAGTTCAGTGCCGTGGTGAAGTAGCCCATCAGCAGGGCCAGGCCGAGCGTCCAGGCGGGGAACCGGACGCGGTCGCGGCGCAGCATGAACCGCAGCAGCACGCCGGTGCCCGCCAGCGCTCCCCCGGACGCGCTGCGGACGGGCGCGGGCAGGGTCGTCGCGGTCACGACGTCCTCCCCGCGGCCGCGCCGTTGCCGGTGCGGGCCAGCTCGTCGCCGTAATGGCGCAGCAGCAGCTGCTCCAGGGTCGGCGGGTGCGCGGTGAGGGCCTGGACGTCCAGCTCACCGAGGCGCCGGAGGGCGGCCGCCAGGTGATCGCCGTCGACGTCGAAGCGGAGCTGCCCGTTCTCGGTGCGCAGGTCGTGGACGCCGGGCAGCTCGGCGAGGGCGCGGGCGTCCCGGTCGGTGGTCGCGGTGACGGTGGTGCGGGTCAGGTGCCGCAGCTCGGTCAGCGTGCCGGTCTCCACGATGCGGCCGTTCCGGATGATGGAGACGCGGTCGGCGAGGGCCTCCACCTGCGCGAGGATGTGGCTGGACAGCAGGACCGTCCGCCCCGCCTCGCGGGCCTCGCGGATGCACTCCTGGAAGACGGCCTCCATCAGCGGGTCGAGTCCGGCGGTCGGCTCGTCGAGCAGCAGCAGGTCGACGTCGCCGGCCAGCGCGGCCACCAGTGCGACCTTCTGCCGGTTGCCCTTGGAGTAGGTGCGGCCCTTCTTGGTGGGGTCGAGGTCGAACCGCTCGCACAGCTCGTCGCGGCGGGCCGGGTCGGCGCCGCCGCGCAGCCGGGCGAACAGGTCGATCGCCTCGCCGCCGGTGAGGTTGGGCCACAGCTCCACGTCGCCGGGGACGTAGGCGAGGCGGCGGTGCAGCTCCACCGCGTCGGCCCAGGGGTCGCCGCCGAGGAGCCGGGCCCGTCCGGCGTCGGCGCGCAGCACGCCGAGCAGGATCCGGATCGTGGTGGACTTCCCGGCGCCGTTCGGCCCGAGGAACCCGTGGACGTGACCGGTCTCGACGGACAGGTCGAGGCCGTCCAGCGCCTTCACTTTTCCGAAGGATTTGCGCAGGTCGTCGATTTCGATGGCAGGGGTCATTGTTCAGCCCTCGCTGAAAAGCATGGAGAAGGGAATGCCGGGCACGGCCAGCAGCCCGCCTTGATAAGGCGGTGAAATGGTGTGGTGCGTCAGTCCTGCGAGCCGTCGCGGGGCGGGTCGGGGACGTACAGGAGGTACTCCTCCAGGAGCGACCGGTCGGTGTAGAGCCCCTCGGTGAACATCTCCAGCATGGGGGCCGTCACCTCCTCAACATAGGCGCGCAGCGCCTTGCCGAAGGACGCCGGTTCGGCGTGCTCGGGGTGCAGCGTGAGCCACATCAGCAGGGAGCCCATCGCCTGGTAGGCCATCACCCGTGCGCGCGCGGCCGGGTCGCGGCTCGGCCGGATCACCCCGGCCGCCACGCCCGCCTCCAGATAGTGCGTCGCGTCGCCGATCATGTCCTCGAACAGCTCGGCGGCCAGGTCACCGCCCTCGCGCAGCGAGCGCACCACGTACAGGGTGAGGGGGGCGAACCGCTCGACCTCGGCCAGCCGCGCGAGGAGCCGGGCGGCGCTGCCGTCGGTCGTCACCGCGCGCTTCTCGGCGGCGATCACCGCGCGGACGTGCTCGTCGCACGCGCGCCGCAGGCCCCGCTTGGAGCCGAAGTAGTGCAGGACCAGCCCCGGGGACACGGCCGCGTCCTCGGCGATGGACCGCAGCCCGGCGGTGAAGCCGTCCCTGGCGAACCGGTCGATCGCGGCGTCCCGGATGCGGGCGGCGGCGCCGAGGTCGGCGTCACCCTCCGAGGACGTGTCCCGCGTTCGCACGGAGACCACGCTAAACGCTCGTTCAATGATCAGGCAAGGTGCCCGCGGAAAACAGCTTTGAAGAAATACTGAAAAGCCTCCAGGCGTCCCCTGTAGCGCCTCTTCGCAAGCCCACCGCCGGGCGCCTGCCGTCACCGCGTCCAGTACGTGCGGGCACCCCGGTTCTGGAGCCACCCCCGAGACAGAAACAGACATTGAGGATATATCCCGGCGTACAGGCATGCCGCCCAGTGAGCTTCCACGCACGGCCACAACTTGATCAACGATTGACCGTGCGGGGTCTTTCGGGACGCGCGGCCGGGGAAATGTGACCAGTGCATCCCGGTGAAGGCGGATTCACCGCCCGCACGTGCTCGGCCGCCGGGATCTCCCACGATGAGGGAAGGGCGCACGGTGGAAACGACGGCGGTCCTCGACCGGTGGCAGTTCGCCGTGACCATCGTGTACCACTTCCTGTTCGTGCCGATCACGATCGGCCTGGCCTGGTTCGTCGCCGGGATGCAGACCGCGTGGCACCGCACCGGCAAGGAGCACTACCTGCGGATGACGCGGTTCTTCGGGAAGCTCTTCCTGATCAACTTCGCGCTGGGGGTCGTCACCGGGATCGTGCAGGAGTTCCAGTTCGGTATGAACTGGTCGGTCTACTCCCGGTTCGTGGGTGCGGTGTTCGGCGCGCCGCTGGCGATCGAGGGCCTGGTGGCGTTCTTCCTGGAGTCCACCTTCATCGGGCTGTGGATCTTCGGCTGGGACCGGCTGTCCCCGCGCCTGCACCTGGCGATGATCTGGCTCGTGGTGGCGGGCACGACGTCGTCCGCCTACTTCATCCTGGCGGCCAACAGCTGGATGCAGCGCCCCGTCGGCTTCGCGATGCGGGACGGCCGGGCCGAGATGACCTCGCTCGGCGCCGTCCTCCTCCAGCCGCTGCAGATCACCCACTTCCTGCACACGATCGCCGCCTCGCTCATCACCGCCGGGCTCCTGGTGATCGCCGCGTCCGCGTACCGGCTGCGCCGCGGACGGCGGGAGGGCGGGGACGACCCGGACGCGACGCTGTTCCGCGCCGCCGCGCGCGGCGCACTGCGGGTGACGGCGGGGGCGTCCGTCGTCGTGATCCTCGTGGGGCACTTCCAGGCGCAGATCCTGGTCAAGGACCAGCCGATGAAGATGGCCGCGGCGGAGGCGCTGTACGAGACGCAGGCGCCGGCGCCGCTCTCCCTGCTGGCGATCGGGCCCTGGGAGAAGCACCCGGACCGGACGGACGTCGACATCGTCCTGCCGCACGGCCTGTCGGTCCTGTCGACCAACGAGTGGAACGGCGAGATCCGCGGGATCAACGACATCCAGCGCGAGTACCGGGCGCGGTACGGCCCCGGCGACTACACCCCGATCATCGGCAGCGTCTACTGGTCCTGGCGCGTGATGATCACCATCGGGTTCCTCCTGCTGCTGTACAGCGTCCTGTGGCTGTGGATCATCCGCCGGCGCGGCTGGCGGCGGTCCCGCTGGTTCGCCCTGACGGCCTACGCGTTCCTCGGGCTGCCGTTCCTCGCCAACACGGCCGGGTGGCTGCTCACCGAGATGGGGCGCCAGCCGTGGATCGTCCAGGGGCTGCTGAGGACGCACGACGCGATCTCCCCCCGGGTCGGCAGCGGCCAGGTGATCGCGACGCTGGCCGGCTTCGCGGCCGTCTACGGGGTGCTCGCCGCGATCATGGGCTGGCTGATGGTCCGCGCGATCAGGACCGGCCCCGAGCCCGCCGCCCCCGGGGTGACCCGCGAGGACGCACTGCCGCCGATGCTCTACTGACCGGCCCGCTGGGAGGCGCACCACCATGGAGACCGCAGGGCACTTCGACCTCCAGACGCTGTGGTTCGTGCTGATCGCCGTGCTCTGGATGGGGTTCTTCCTGCTCGACGGCTTCGACTTCGGCGTCGGGATGCTCTACCCCTTCCTCGGCCGCGACGACCCGGAGCGGCACGCGCTGCTCGCCACGATCCTGCCCGTGTGGGACAGCTACGAGGTGTGGATCATCGTGGCCGGCGGCGCCACCTTCGCCGCGTTCCCCGGCTGGTACGCCGGCATGTTCTCCGGCTTCTACCTGATCTTCTTCGCGGTCCTGGTCGCGCTCATCGTGCGCGGGGTCGCCATCGAGTACCGCAACAAGCACGACGACCTGTCCTGGCGCCGCCGCTGGGACGTGGCGATGCCGATCGCCAGCGCCGCGATCCCCTTCCTGCTGGGCGTCGTGTTCGCCTCGATCACCCGGGGCGTGCCGATGGACGACCTCGGCGACGTCACCGCCGGCGAGGGCGCGCTCTTCAGCGGCTACTCCGTGCTCGCGGGCCTCGCGCTCGTCGCGGCGTTCGCGGTGCACGGCGCGCTGTTCCTCGCCGTCCGCACCGAGGACGGCCTGGACGCGCGGGCGCGCCGCTTCGCCCTGGCGCTGTGGCCGGCGGCCGCCGTCCTGCTGATCGCGTTCACGGTCTGGACGGCCGTGCAGGCGCACGCGTCGGCGCCGTACCCGGTGCCGATGCTCGTCCTGCTCGGCCTGAGCCTGGCGGCGGCCGCCGCGGCCGGCCCGCTCGCCTGGCTGAACCGCCCCATGGCCGCGTTCGCCGGCACGTCGGTCGCGACCGTGCTGCTGGTCGCCGCCCTGTTCGCCCGGCTGTACCCGCGGGTCATGGTGTCGTCCACGCCCGGCTCCCCCAGCCTGACGATCTACAGCACCGCGTCCAACCACTACTCGCTGGTCGCCATGACGATCATCGCCGCGCTGTTCGTACCGGTCGTGCTCGTCTACCAGGTGTGGGCGCTGTGGGTGTTCCGGGCGCGGCTCTCCCGGGGGGACTTCACCCGCCCGCCGACCCCGCTGCACATGATCACCCGGGAGCGGGGCGGGAAGCGGGGCGACGCGTCGTCGGGCGGCGCGTCCGCCGGGGGCGGGGAGTAGGCCGCGGATGCGCGCGACCGATTCCCGGCTGCCGCGCGACGTCCCCGGCGTCCGCCGGTTCCTCGCGGCGGCGGGCGTGCTCGCCGCCTGCTCGGCGGCGCTGACCATCGCGCAGGCCGTGCTGTTCGCGCACATCGTCGCCGCCGGGTTCCTCGGGCACCGCGGGGTGCGGGACGTCGCGCCGGCGCTCGTCTGCTTCGCGGCGGCGGGCGCGGCGCGCGCCGCGATCGGCTGGACGCGGGAGACCGGCGCCCGCACGGCCGCGTCCCGGATGGTCCGCGAGCTGCGCGGACGGGTGCTCGGCCGGGTGGTGCGGGCGCGTCCGGGGAGTGTGCCGTCCGGGGAGGCGGTGACCGTCACCACCGAGGGCGTGGAGGCGCTGGAGGGCTATGTCGCCCGGTTCCTGCCGCAGCTGGCGACCGCCGCGCTCGCGCCTCCCATGATCCTCGTCTGGGTCGCCTTCCAGGACGTCCTCTCGGCGGTGGTCATGGCGGTCACGCTGCCGCTGATCCCGCTCTTCGGGGCGCTGATCGGGCGCTCCACCAGCGCCCGGACCCGGGAGCGGTGGCGGGCCCTGGCCCTGATGAGCGGGCACTTCCTGGACGTGGTGAACGGGCTGACGACCCTGCGCGCCCACCGCCGGGGCGCCGCGCAGGCGGCCGCGATCGCCGCGACCACCGACCGCTACCGGCGGGACACGATGCGGGTCCTGCGGATCGCGTTCCTGTCGGCGCTCGTGCTGGAGCTCGCCGCCACCCTCGGCACCGCGCTGGTCGCGGTCGGCATCGGCCTGCGGCTGGCGAGCGGCGGCCTGGAACTGGAGGCGGGCCTGGCGGTCCTCGTCCTCGCACCGGAGCTCTACGGGCCGCTGCGCGCACTCGCGGCCGAGTTCCACGCCGCCGCCGACGGGCTCACCGCGTCGCGGCGGCTGTCGGCGCTGCTCGCGCTGCCGCCCGCCGTGCCCGTCCCCGCCCGCCCGCGCCCGGCCGGGTTCGGAGTCGTCCGGCTCGCGGACGTCACCGCCGGATACGACGGGCCGCCCGTCCTGGCGGGCCTGTCGGCGGAGATCCGCCCGGAGACGCGCACCGTCCTCATCGGGGACAGCGGCGCCGGCAAGAGCACCCTGCTGGCCCTGCTGATGCGCTTCGTCGAGCCGTCGTCGGGGCTCATCACCGTGGACGGGACGGACCTCGCCGCGTTCGACCCGGACGAGTGGCGGCGGCAGGTCGCCTGGCTGCCGCAGCGCCCGCGGCTGCGTCCCGGACCGGTCCTGGAGGCCATCACCCCGGCCGAGCCCGGCGGGCTGAGCCCCGTCGCCGCCGCCGAACTGGCCGGCGCGGGCGCGCTGGTGCACCGCACCGTCGGCGAGGCGGGCGCGGGCCTGTCGGCGGGAGAACTGCGCCGCCTGGCCCTGGCGCGGGCACTGGCCCGCTCCGCGCCGCTCCTGCTGCTGGACGAGCCCACCGCCCACCTCGACGCGGCCGCCGCCCGGCACGTGACCGACGCCGTCCTGTCCCTGCGCGGCCGCACGGTGGTGGTCGCCACGCACGACGCCCGGCTGGCGTCGGGCGCCGACCAGGTGATCGACGTGACCGGGGCGCGGGCGGTGATCCTCGCGTGAGCGGCCGCCCGCTGCCGGCGTTGCTCGTCGCCGCCCGTCCCGTCGCGCACCGGTTCGCCGCGTCCGCGGGCTGCGGCGCGCTCGCCCTCGGCTCCGCGGTCGCGCTGATGGGCATGTCCGGCTACCTGATCTCCCGTGCCGCGCTCCGCCCGGAGATCGTCACCCTCGCCCTGGCGATCACGGCGGTGCGCGCGCTCAGCCTGTCCCGGGCCGTGTTCCGCTACGCCGAGCGGCTGGTCTCCCACGACACGAGCCTGCGGCTGCTGCGGGAGCTGCGGATGCGGTGGTTCCGGCGGCTGGAACCGCTCGTCCCGGCGGGCCTGCCGGGGGCCCGCTCAGGCGACCTGCTCAGCGGGTTCGTCGCCGACGTCGACGCCGTCCAGCACCTGTACCTGCGCGGCCTCGTCCCGCCGCTCGTCGCGCTCGCCGTGGGGATCGGCTCCGTCGCCGCCGCCGCGTGGCTGCTGCCGGCTCGTTCGTCCCGCACGGGAACCTCGAAGTCGACCAGTGGCGCTACGGTTTCGGCGGTCCACTGCCCGGCTACCTGGGCCTTCCGGCCGGTCCGC
>NZ_JBFARO010000144.1:0-19709 GCF_040677125.1 Actinomadura sp. NPDC049382 | reverse complement strand
GCGAGCGCCGCGGCCGAGCCGCCGTCCAGCAGGCGCCGCAGCCGCACCGCGTCCCGCTCGCCCCGGCCGGGCCCGGCTCCGGCCCGCGCCTCCGCCAGCGCCTCGCGGTGCGCCCGGATCAGCCGGGACCGGACGGCCTCGGCCCAGTCGTCGTACAGCTCCCGCGCGTCCAGCAGCAGCGCCGCGCCGACGCCCTCGGCGGCGGCGACCTCCCGGACCCGCGCCCAGATCCCGCGCTCGGCGACGTGGATCGCGCTCAGCACCGCCTCGACCGGCACACCCTGCCGGGCGCGGGTCACGCCGAGCTCCGCGACGAACGCCAGCTCGCCCTCGGTCGGCCCGCGCCGCGCCGCGATCGCGCGGGTGGCGGCCGCGAGCAGCGCGCGGGTGTGCCCGGCGATGTCGGCGGGCGGCAGGACCGACATCTCGCGCACCACGGACGTCACCCCGGCGACCACGGACGGCAGCAGATCCTCCTCGCGGGAGATCCGCTCGATGAGGTCCATCACGGGCGCCCAGCCGGCATCGCTCTGGTTCATGGCCCGATTGTGGTGCGCCACAACCCCGGCCGCCAAATGCGTGCCGTCCTCCATGTTCGCGGGCGCGGGCGGTTCCTAGGGTTGGAGGCCACCACAAGCGGACGCGTCGTTTCCAGGAGTGCCCTCATGACCTCTGCCCGCCGTGTCGCCGTGATCGGCGCCGGACCGGCCGGCCTCGCGACCGGCAAGGCCCTGCGCGACGCGGGCGTGGAGGCCGTGCTCTACGAGCGGGGCGACCGCGCGGGCGGGCTGTGGGCGCGCGGCGCCGGCCTCTCGCCCGCCTACGCGTCCCTGCACCTCAACACCAGCAAGGGCCGGACCGAGTTCGCCGACTTCCCGATGCCCCGGCACTGGCCCGACTACCCGTCCGCCGACATGGTCGGCGGCTACCTCGCGGACTACGCGGAGCGCTTCGGGATCGTCCCGCACATCCGCTTCGACAGCCCCGTCGCGTCCGTGGCGCGGGACGGCGCGGACGGCCCGTGGGCGGTGACCACCGAGGCCGGCGACACCGCCCGGTACGACGCCGTGGTGGTCGCCAACGGCCACAACTGGGACCCCCGGTGGCCCGACCCCGCGCCGCCCGGCGAGTTCGCCGGCGCGCAGATGCACGCGCACGCCTACCGCGACGCCGAGCAGTTCCGCGGCAGGCGCGTCCTCGTCGTCGGCATGGGGAACTCGGCCATGGACATCGCCGTGGACGCCTCGCACGTCGCCGCCGGCCCGGTGCTGCTGGCGGCGCGGCGCGGCGTCCACATCGTCCCGAAGTACCTGTTCGGACGGCCGTCCGACGCGACCGGCGGCGCCCTCGCCGCGCTGCCGTGGCGGGTCAGGCAGCGCGTCGCCGAGACGATGCTGCGGCTCGCCGTCGGCCGCCCGCAGGACTACGGCCTCCCCGCGCCGGCGGGCGGCCTGTTCCAGAACCACCCCACGATCAGCGACACGATCCTGCACCGCCTGACCCACGGCGAGGTGGTGCCGCGGCCGGGCATCGAGCGCTTCGACGGGGACGCGGTCGTGTTCACCGACGGCACCGCCGACCCCGTGGACGTGGTCGTCTGGGCGACCGGCTACCGGGTGAGCATCCCGTTCCTGTCCCGCGAGCTGGTGGGCGCCGACCCCGAGCGGCTCCCGCTCTACAAGCGCGTCTTCCACCTCGACGAGCCGGGCCTGGCCTTCGTCGGGCTCATGCAGTCCACGGGCGCCGCGCTGCCGATCGTCGAGGCCCAGGCCAAGCTGGCGGCGGCCTACTTCGCCGGCGCCTACGCCCTGCCGCCTCCGGCGCAGCGGCGGCGCGCGGTCGCCCGCGCCCTGCGCGCCGCGACCGAGCGGTGGGGCGACCGGCGCCCCATGATGCGCGTCGACTTCGACCAGTACGTGGCCGACCTGCCTCGCGAGCTGAAGGCCGGCCGGGCCCGGCTCGCACGGGGCGGCGCCCGGCCGTTCACCCCGGCGCACCGCGAGGAGACACCCGCATGAGCACACCCCGCCCGTCCGGCGGCCGCGACCCGCGCGGCCTGCGGGTCCTCGTGACCGGCGCGTCCGGCACGTTCGGCCGCGCCATCTGCGCCCGGCTGAGCGGCGGCGGCGCCCGCGTCGTCGGCCTGGACCTCGCGCCCCGGCCGGACGACCCGGTCGAGGTCCTCGCCTGCGACATCACCGACGACGACGCGGTGCCCGCCGCCGTGGCCGCGGCGATCGAGCGGCTCGGCGGCCTCGACCTGCTGATCAACAACGCCGGGATCGGCGGGCCCGCCCCGGCCGAGCTGCCGCCCGGCGACGAGGTCCGCCGCCAGCTCGACATCAACCTGCTCGGCGCCTGGCGGGTGACGTCGGCGTGCGTGGACGCCCTCGTCGAGTCGCGGGGACGCGTCGTCATGCTGTCGTCCCGCATGGCCGTCATGCAGCTGCCCCTGGCCGCCGCGTACGGCGCGTCCAAGCGGGCGCTCGTCGCCTACGCGGACGCGCTGCGCATGGAGATCGGCACCCACGTCGGCGTGACGTGCGTGTACCCGTCGGCGGTGCGCAGCCCGATCCACGACTCGACCGCCGCCGCGGGGCTGTCCCTGGAGGGCGTGAGCGTCTACGAGCCGCTCGACGGCGTGGTGGACGCGGTGCTGCGCGCCGCCCTGTCCCGCCGCCCCCGCCGGGACGTGACGACGACCCGGCGCGGCGCCGTCGAGTTCTTCCTCGCCCGGCACCTGCCCGCGCTGACGGACCGGATCGTCGCCCGCACGTTCGCCGGGCGCGTCCGCTCGGGCGCGTTCGCGGGCGCGGAGCTGGCGGCCGGCGTCGTCCGCCGCCACGCGGGCCGCCGGTGAGCCGCCGGTGAGCACCGCCGCGCAGGCGCCGCCCGGCGCCGGGGCCCGGCCCCGCGGCCGCGACCTCGCCGGATACGCCGCCGGGTCGCTCGGCATGGGCGTGTGGGTCACCGTCCCCGGCCTGCTGCTGCTGTACTTCATGACGCATACGCTCGGCGTGCCGCCCGCCCTCGCCGGGCTGACACTGCTGCTGCCGAAGATCATCGACGCGGTCGCGCACCCGCTGTTCGGGACGCTGTCGGACCGGCAGGCGCGCCGCGCCGGGCACCGCCGCGGCATGCTGCGCTGGGGGCTGCTCCTCGCGGTCGCCTGGATCGGGCTGTTCTCGGTGCCGGGCGGCCTCTCCGGCTGGTCGGCGGCGCTGTGGGTCGGCTGCTTCTACATCGCCGGGAACGTGCTGTACGCGTGCTTCCAGGTGCCGTACCTGACGACGCCGTCCGACCTGCGGATCGGCTACCACGAGCGCACCCGCGTGTTCATGCACCGGATGCTGCTGCTCACCGTGGGCCTGCTCGGCGCCGGGGTCGCGGCCCCGGCGCTGGTGTCGGCGGGCGGGCGCGGCGACTACGCGCGGATGGCGGTGCTGCTCGCCGGGGTGCTCGTCGCCACCGGCGCCGTCGCCGTCGTCTTCGTCCGCCGGCTCACCGACCGGTGCGGGTTCCGGGTCCCGGACGGGCAGGGCCACTCCGTCCTCGCCGACGTCCGGATCGCGTGGCGGGACCGCGAGTTCCGGGCGCTGGTGCTGTCCTACCTGTTCACCGGCGTCACGACGCACCTGTTCCTCGCCGCGGTGCCGTTCTACACCGAGTACGTGCTGGACGACGAGGGCCTCACCGCCGTGCTCATGGGCGCCTTCCTCGTCCCGGCCGCGATCGCCGGGCCCGTCTGGACGCGGGTGTCGCGGCGGACCGGCAAGCAGCGCGCGCTGCTGCTGTGCCAGGGCGCGTTCGTCCTCGGGCCGCTCGCCCTGTGGCCCGGCGACATGCTGGGGCTGCCCGCCACCGCCGCCGTCATCGCCGTGCTCGGCGTCGCCTTCGCCGGCCTCCAGCTCTTCGCGTTCTCGATGGTCCCGGACGTGGTGGCCGCCGCCGAGTCGCGCGGGACGGCGCGCGCCGGCGCCTACACCGGCGTCTGGACGGCGACCGACGCGACCGGTACCGCCATCGGCCCGTACGTGTACTCCGCCGCCCTCGCGCTCGGCGGCTTCGTCTCCACCACCGAGGGCCGCGCCGTCGCGCAGCCGGACTCGGCGCTGCTGGCCCTCCTCATCGGCGTGACCGTCGTCCCCGCCGCGCTGATGGCGGTCGCGGTGGTGTTCCAGCGCCGCTTCTCCCTCGACCGTGCGCACGCGGACGCGCCCGAGCCCGCGCCGTAGCCCCGCTCGTCAGGACCACTCCGCCTTCGCGAGGATCTTGTCGAGGCCCGGGGTGTCCCACTCGTCCAGGATGAGGAGCCGGGGCTGCGCCACGTACCAGTACCGCTGGACGAAGGACGGCCCGGCGGGCTGGAACTGCCTGGCGCCGGTCAGGAAGAGGCACCGGAGGCGCCATTCGCGGTACTGGGCCTGCCGCGACCCGACGGCGGCGGTCGCGGAGCGGGCGGGCCGCTCGCGGTCGGCCTCGGTGCCGATGCCGTTGAGGTCGCCCCGGCGCGGGCAGGTGCGGAACGCCTCGGTCTCCGGCCCCCAGGGGCGGTTCAGGGCGAACCTGCTCCAGCCGGTCTCGGTGTCGTTCGCCCACGGCTCGCCGATGACCAGGAACCCGGGGCAGTTGTTCTGGTAGATCCGGGCGTCGCGCCCCTCGGGCGGGGGACCCCCGATCGTCCGCGGGGAGCACGGGCCGGGGGTGCTCACCCAGTAGTTGCCCTGGGGCCTGCCCGGCAGGTTCGTCAGCTCGGTGCGCCGCCATCCCACCGGGACCGTGACCGAGAACCCGCCGAACGACATCTTTTGCCCGGACGGCGTCGGAGTGGCCGCGGCGGCGGCGGTGGTGTCGCGGTCGGGGCGCGTCGCGGCGTAGACGCCGGCACCGGCGGCGGCGCTCCCGGCGATCGCGGCGCCCGCGATCGCGACGCCCGCCTTGCCGCCGACCGCGGACAGGAACCCGCCCGACCCGGACGCCGCGCCGCCCGTCCCGGCGGCCCCCGCCGTCCCGGCCGTTCCGGCGGCCCCGGCCGTGCCCGCGCTCGCCGCCCCGGCGGTGGCCGCTCCCGCCCCCGCCGGGACCAGCCCGGCCGCGGCGAGCGGGAACAGGGCGGCGAGGGCCGCCGCGGCGACGGCCAGGGCGCGCACGCCGCGCTGCTCCCAGTCCCGCCCGTACGACTCGACGGCGATGCGGTCGAGCTCGGCCACGAACTGCGCCGCGCCCGGCGGGCGGTAGGCGGGGTCCTTGGCCATCCCCTGGAGCACGAGGGTGCGCAGCGGCTCGGGGACGTCGTCCGCCGGGACGGGCGCGGCGGCGTGCTGGCCCATCAGCGCCGCCCGGTCGTCGGCGCGGTAGGGCCGCTCGCCGGTCACGCACTCGTAGAAGACGCAGGTCGCGGCGTAGACGTCGGTGGCCGGGGTGGCGGGTTCGCCGCGCCACTGCTCGGGCGCCATGTAGACCGGGGTGCCGGACCGGTCGCCCTCGCCCGTCCACACGGCGATGCCGAAGTCGATGAGCTTGCTGAGCCCGTCCGCGCGGACGACGACGTTGGCGGGCTTGTAGTCGCGGTGGACGACCCCGGCCGCGTGCGCGGCGGCCAGCCCGCGCAGCGACCCCTTCAGCACCAGCAGGGCCGCCTCCGGCCCGAGGGCGCCGTGCTCGGCGAGCACCCGCTTCAGCGAGACGCCCTCGACCGCCTCCATGATGAGCGCCGTGCCGTGCTCGTGCTCCACGAGCCGGTAGAGCCGCGCCACGTGCGGGTCGTCGACCCGGCCGAGCATCTGCGCCTCGTGGCGGAACGCGTCCTTGGCCGCCGGGTCGGCGCCGGCGGGCAGGTACTTGATCGCGACGGGGGTGCCGGTCCGGGCGTGCCGGGCCAGCGCCACCCGGCCCTGCGCCCCGCGGCCGAGCTCGCGCACCTCGTCGAACTCCGAAACGCGCCATTGCGCCACGGGGCACCTCTTTCCAGTCCGTCCCTGAACGTTCCAGTCATGTGACGCGGCGGAACCGGGGATGGTTGGTCACTCTTTCGACACGAGGATGCCACGCGCGGTGAAGGCCACGTCGGGGTCCGGATGCGCGCGCAGGGCGCGCAGGACGTCCCGCCATTCGGGCGGCCAGCCCGCGCGCGGGCCGTGCCGCCCGGCGAGCGCGCACGCGAACAGTCCGCCCGCCGGGTCGCCGCGCCCGGCGAGCCGCTCCGCGTGCGGATGCACCTCGGCGGGGTCGGGGAGACCGGCGCGCGGGCCGTCCGCGAGGGCCTCGGCCACCCGCTGGACGGCGAGGACGGGGGTGCCCGCGCAGGAGTCGGCGAGCGCGTCCACGGCCGGGTCGTCCCAGTGCACGGTCGCGGCCGTCAGCTCCCGCGCGAGCTGCGCGGGAAGCCGCTCCGTGACCGCCCGCAGGACGGGTCCGGCGCCGTCGCGGCGGTTCGCGGCGGCGCGCCGGAGCGCGTCGGCCAGCGCCGCCAGCCGCTGCTCGGCCGGGAGGTCCCGCTCGGGCTCGGCGTTCGCGGCGTCACCGGCTTCTGCCAGCGTCGCGGCGGCGTCCGCGAGCGCGTCCGTTCCGGTGCCGCCCACCGCGCAGCCGACCAGCGTGGACAGCGCGGTCCGCCAGCGCCGCGTCTCGCCGAGGTCGGTGAGGACGGCCGCGAGCCGCGCCGGGATCTCCGGCGCCCACTGCGCCCACCGGCCCAGCGCCGTCAGCGCCGCGTCGGACGCCTCCGGGTCGGGGGAGCGCGCCACCCGCACGACGAGCGCGGCGTAGTCGGCGCGGAACGCCCCCTCGATCTCGTACGGCCACGCGCCGAGCACCTGGCGGGCGAGGTCGCGCGGCCCGGCCGCCGCCTCGGCGAGGATCCGCCGGGCGGCCGGGTCGGACATGTGCGCCCGGGCGGCGGACGCGATCGCCGCGCGCACGTCCCGGTGCTGGCCGGGGTCGTCCCAGGCGGCGGCGACGACGTCCAGCGCCTCCGGCACGCGGGTGCGCAGCAGGATCCGCAGCGCCTCCTTCCGCGCGGTGATCTTGCCGCCGGTCAGGACCGGGCGCAGCAGCGCCGCCAGCGCCGACGGCCGGACGAACCGCGCCGCGCGCCCGGCCGCGTAGACGGCCACGTGCGCGTCGTCGGACGAGGCGAGCGCGAGCAGGTCGGGCAGGACGTCCTGCGGGCGGGCGGTCCACGGCGCGGCGGTCAGCGCGGCCCGGCGCAGGCGGGCGTCGTCCGCCGCCAGGTACGGGCGGAGCCGCGCGGCGTCCACCCCCGGGACCTGCGCGACGGCCGCGACCGCGCGGGCCCGGCCGGCGTCCGGGAGCCGCGCGTCGCCCGCGACCCGGTCGAGGAGGCGCAGGTAGGCGGCGTGCTGCCGGGCCGTCCACCCGCGCGTCCAGCGCGGCTCCACCCACGGGACGTAGGTGACGTCGCCGCGCCGGAACCGCCCCTCGGGCGTGGACTCCGAGAGGACGAGGTGCAGCAGGTCGGTCCGCTCCGCCGCGATCGCCGCGAGCACCGGCGGGAGCCCGACCGTGGAGGGGTCCCCGGCGACGACGCGCTCCACCCGCTCGCCGCGCGTCGCGGGCGGCTCCAGCCAGCCCGCGACGGCCTCGCGGATCACCCGGTCGTCGCGGGCGCCGAGGGCCTTCTCCAGCGCGTCCTGGAGCGCCGGGACGCCGTGCGCGCGGCGCCCGAGCGCCCGGACGAGCATCAGCGCGAGCCCGTGGTCGTCGCGGCGCGCGCCCTCGTCGAGCAGCGGGGCGAGCCGCTCGACGAGCCGGTGCTCCTGCCCGCGCCGCAGCACGCGGTCCAGCCGGCCGAGCGGGACGAGGGAGGAGCTGCCGATGACGCGCCTCAGCAACCCGATGCCCGTCGCCGTCAGCTCGGCGTCGTCGCGGAACGCGCCCTGCCGGAAGAACGCGGTGCCCAGCTGGACGAGCGTCAGGCGCGTCGCGTTGGAGCAGTCGCGGGCGTTCAGCGCGTCCTCGGCGAGCCGCTCGAAGGCCGGCGCGTGCTCGGCCCCCAGCGCCGCGCCGGGGACGGCCGCCAGCGCCCGCAGCGCGGCGACCCGCACCGGCTCCTGCTCGTTGCGCAGCCGCCCGAGGGAGTCCAGCAGCGCGGACAGCACGGCCGGGTCGCGTTCGCGTCCGGCGCACGCGACAAGCAGGGCGTACCCGGCCGCGCGTTCGTCGGCGTCGGGCCGCCGGGTCGGCTCCTCCAGGACCGGCCGGGCCTCCGCGAACGGCAGGTAGGCCGAGACGGCCTGCACCCGCTGCGGGTGCCCGGCGACCGCGCGGAGCCCCAGCATCCGGCGCGCCTCCCGGACCCGCACGGCGCGCGGCAAGACGTTCATGAGCGCGTCCCCGAGCTCGCGCGCCGCGAGGTCGACGCCGTCCATCGCGGCGTCGAACAGTGCGCCGCGCCGGGCCGGCGCCACCGCCGCCAGCAGCAGCCGCAGCGCGGACTCGTCCTCCCGGACGGCGCGCGCGACCGCGGCGAGGCCGTCCCCGCCGGCGCGGGCGAGCCGGTCCCGCATGGACCGCCGCCGGATCAGCGAGGCGAGCATCGTCGGGGTGCCGTCCGCCAGCAGCAGCCGCAGTGTCCGCTCCGGTTCGGCGTCCAGCAGCGCGCCGACCTGCGGCCGGAGCGCGTGCGGCAGCCCGGCCGCGTGCCAGTGGTCCTCCAGGAGGCCGAGCACCCGGCCGGGGTCGTGCCGCACCGCCGCCGCGACGCCCGGCCCGTTCCAGTGCCACCAGCTGGAGCGCGCGCCCGGCGTCAGTGCGGCGAGGTCCCGTTCGGCCTGGTCCAGGAACGTCCCGGGGTGGGCGCCGCCCAGCGTGTGCGGGTTCGGGACGGCGTGCGCGAGCGGCCCGAGCCGCTCGGCCGCGCGCTCCGGGGTGCAGGCGGGCAGCAGCGCGGCGGCCTCGTCCGCGCCCCACCGCTCCAGGACCGGCCCGATGAGCGCGTCCGCGAGGTCGGCGCGGCGGTGCCGGCGCACCGCCCGGTACGTCGCGGACCTGACCGCCTGCGGGGCGTCCATGAGCCGCTCCGCGAGCGGTCCCGGCGCGGTCGCGTACCGCACCGCCAGCCGGGTCGCCCGCAGCGCGAGCACCGCGTCCGGGTCGCCGGTCGCCGCCACCAGGTGCGCGAGGGACGCCTCGTCCCGCACGGCGGACGCGATGGACAGCGCGGCCGACCGCTCGTAGTGGCCGCGCCCGCCGAGCTCGGCCAGCAGCGCGGCGAGCTCCGGCGCGCCTCGGGAGGCCCGCAGCGCCGCCAGGCGGCGGACGCGGGCGCGGTACGGGAGGGGCTCGATCTCGGCGAGCAGATCATCGGCGCGCATGACGCGCCATCGTGCCCGATCCCCCGCCCGGGTTCACTCGCTTTTCTGCTCTTCGGGCACGGGCCGGGAGGCGGTGATCTGGTCGGCGAGCATCCGCACGCGGGCCTCGTGCTCGTCGTAGCCGACGACGACCGGCGGCTCGTTGTAGGGCATCGTGTCGGACGAGCGGCGCAGCTTCACGTACTGGCCGCACGCGTCGATCGCGTACGGCTCCATGTCGTCCTGCAGCGCGCCGATCACCGTGATGCCGTGCGTCTCGCCGATCTTGCGGAACAGCGCGACGGCCTCCTTGCGGTGCTCCTTGCCGAGGTTGCGGCCCAGCTCGTCCAGCACGAGGACGAGCTGGCTACCAGCCCCCTGACGGGGGCCCGCCCCCGCTGGCCGCCCGCCGCCGGAGCTGGCGAGCGCCGCCGCGCACACCAGCTTGACGGCCTTCTCGTCCATCAGCGCGGTGTTGGCGCGCCGGTTGTAGGGGACGTACCGCTGGCCGTCCGAGCGGCGCCACTTCGGCGTGACCCGCCACCGCCACTCCTGCTCGGGGTCGCCCGGCTGCTCCGGCGTCGGGAACTCCAGCGTCGCGCCGTAGCCGCCGTAGCCGACGTCGAGCTTCTCGAACTCCTCCGCGACCCGCTGGAGGCGGGTGCGGATCGCGGCGGTCAGCGCGGTGCGGTGCGCCTCCGCCGCGCCCGCCGCCTCCGTCGCGCCCTTCTGCGCCTTGTCCAGGTCGGCGCGGCGCGCCGACAGCTGCACCTCGATCTGCCGCCGCTGGTGCCGCTCGTAGTCCTCCTGCCTGCGCAGATGCCCCTCCAGGGCCTGCGCGAGGCGGGCGAACGTGGCCTGCTCGCGGTCGGTGCGGCGGCCCTCGCCCTCGGCGCGCTCGCGCAGCAGGAACCGGATCTCCTCCGGCATGTCCTCGTCGGACGGGCCGTCCGGGAACACGCGGCGCAGCGCCTCCGACAGGTGCTTCTCGGCGGTGTGCCACCACTCGGCGGGCGTCCAGGTGGCCTCGTCGTCGTCGAGGCCCGACAGCCATTCGGCGGCGGCGTCGCGGGAGCCGCCCCAGTCCTTCTCCAGCGCGTCCAGGCCGAGCGCGGCCCGCTTGTCGGCCAGCTCGGACGACGCCCTGCGGATCCCGTCGCGCTCCTTCTCGCGGGCCTCCTTGCGCCCGCGCAGCCGGTCGATCTCCAGCGCGCGCGTGTCGGCCTTCGCCTGGAGCCGCCGCAGCGTCTGCTCCGCCGACCCGAGCCGCGGGCCCAGCCGCGCCTCGCCGCCCGCCAGCTCCTCAAGGGTCTCGCGCAGCTCCGCCATGCGCTCGCGGACGTCGTCCAGCTCCTCCGCCGCGCGCGCGCCGCTCAGCCGCCGGCCGGCGAGCGCCACGTCGGCGGCGGCGTCGGCCGTGGCCTGCCGCGCGTCCTCCAGCGCCTCGGCCGCGGCCTCCAGCGCCGTCCGGGCCGCCTGGACGCGCGCCACGCGGCCGGTGACGGGCTCGGCGAAGCCGCCGATGACGACCGTGCCGGTGCCGTCGCCGTCGAGCGCGGCGAAGAACCGCCCCAGCGCCTGCTCGCAGCGCACGCCCTCGGGCAGCCCCTCGCCGCCCGCCGGGACGATCATGGAGCCGGGCAGCGCGGCCAGGGCCGCGACGGCGCCGTCCAGATCGTCCGCCGCGACGACGACGGCCTCCCGGTACGGCCACAGCGCGGCCTCCCAGCGCTCCCGGACGTCCTCGGCCAGCTCGACCGCGTCCAGCAGGCCGACCGCCGCGATGCCCCCCGACGCCAGCGCGCGGATCTGCTCGGGGGCGCTGCTCTGCCCCGCCTCGGCCTCGGCCTGGGCGCGCTCCGCGCGCGCGACGGCGCCCTTGGCCATCCCGTACTCCTGCTGGGCCTCGTCGCGGCGCGCCTCGGCCGCCGTCAGCTCGGCGCGCGCGGTGTCGGCGTCCCGGCCGTCGGCCTCCCGCTGCCGCTCCTCCAGCGCCGACACCTGCCGGCGCAGGTCGTCCATGCGGCCCCGGGCGACGGCCTTGTCCGCGCTGAGCTTGTCGGCCTGCCCCTTCAGCTCGGCGAGCGCCGCCTGCGCCTCCTGGACCCGCGCGTCCAGCGCGCCGCCGGTGAGCTGCTCGATCTCCCGCTCCGCGGCCTTCGCCGCCTCCGCCAGCTCCGCGCCCTCCCGGCCCAGCCGCTCCTGCTCGGCGGCGTGCGCGGCGTCGGCCTCCGCCGCGTCCACCAGCAGCCGCGCCCGCCGCGTCCGCCAGTGCCGCAGCGCCGCCGCCACCTCGTCCCGCGCGCGGTCGTGCCGGTCGAACGTCTTCAGCAGGCTCGCCGCCTCCCGCTCCCACTCGGCGAGCCGCTCGGCGGCCTCCGCCGCCTTCGCGCGCTCCCGGTGCTCGTCGGCGCGGGACTTGCGCTCGGCCTCCAGCTCCCGGTCCAGCCCCGTCAGCGCCGCGATCGCGCTGAAGATGCGCTCCGGGCTGATCTCGTTCAGCGGCTGCGACAGCAGGTTCGTCGCGACCTTCGACCGCACGGACGTCGACAGGAACGACACGCACCGGACCCGCCCCCCGTACAGGACGCGGGTCAGGTCCTTCGCGACCAGGTCGCGGCGCCCCGCGCTGCGGGGGAGGCCCGCCCACAGCCGGTCGGCGAGCGCCACCCGGTCGGCCTCGGACGGCGCCGACGCCAGGTGCACGCCCTGCCGCCACCGGATCTCCAGGTGCGGCGCGTCCGCGTTGACCCGCAGCCACACCGTCACCGCCGGATCGTCCTCCACCGGCTCGGGGTGGTCGAAGACGCCGACGATGTACCCGTGGTCGGCGCTCGCCCACTGGCTGTCGCCCTGCGCCGCCAGCTCCGCGTTGAACAGCAGCTCCGCGACCGCCCGCGCGCCCGACGCGAACCGCCACTGCTCGTCCCCGAGCAGCGCCGTGATGGCCGCGATGAACGACGACTTGCCCGCGCCGTTGGAGTCCTTCGGCCCCTGCCCGGCCACCACGATCAGCGTCCCCGGCACGGTCGGCACCGGATGCGTCGACAGCCGCGAGATGTTCACCGCCTGCACGGCCACGAGGGTCCGGTCGCCGACCACGTTCCCGGTGTCGCGCGCGGCCGCCGCCGGTGCGGCCATCATCGGTTCGGTCCCGGCCGTCATGTGCTCTCCCCCCGTCCCCGCCGCCGCGCCCGGATCGCCGCGGCGAGCGGCGAGTCCGGCCCGGCGGCCAAGATCAGCTCTTCCTGAAGCCGGCGGCGCGCGGCATCGGTCAGCCGGTGGAACTGCGCCCCCGGCACGAACCCCCCGGCGTCGTCCGGGCCCGCCTTCACCTGCGCCACCAGCCCCGCGAGCCGCAGCCGCCGCAGCGACGCCTCCAGCTCGGTGACCGGAAGCTGGGTGCGGCGGCGCAGCTCGTCCAGCGGCGTCGGATGTGGCGACAGCCACGAGTCGTCCGCCAGCAGCCCGGCCGCGCGCGGGATCGCCACCGAATGGATCAGCACCAGCGTCAGCACGGCCCGCTCCCGCACGCCCGGAACGCACGCGGGGTCCTCGGCGAGCGCCTTCGCGACCTCGTCCCGGTACCCGGAGATCCAGCGGGTCTGCTCCGACCGGATGAGCGTCCGCCCGTTCAGCGCGAGCATCTCCTCGACCGCCCGCCGCAGCGCCGGCTCCCGCAGCGCCGCGAACCGCACCTCCGCCACCGGCTCCGCCGCGTGCTCGACCGCCATGTACGCCGCCACGACCTCCGCGCGCCGCCGCTCGTCGAACGCCCGCAGCACACCCTCGAACAACCCGCTCATCCGTCGCCCTCCGGGGCGCCCGCGGGCTCCGCCGGTTCGTGGTCCGGAGGCTGCGGGAGGCGGGGGAGGAGGTTGCGGAGGGACGCGAGGGAGGGCTCGGGCCACAGGGCGGTGCGGGGACCCGGGCGGACGGTTCCGGCGGCCTCGTCCAGGATCAGCCAGCCCGTGTCGGACAGGCGGCGCAGTTCGCCGGTGGCCCAGCGGCGCGCCAGGTCGGTGTCGCCGCGCGTCATGTTCGCGTAGACCTCCAGGACGTCCGCGACCGGTGCGGGGGAGCCGGGCCAGGGCGCATCGTCCAGCCGGGTCCAGCAGCAGCGCAGCGCGGCGGCCAGCACGCGGCGGGCCTGGCCCGAGCGGTCCAGCGGCATCGGCGCGGTCTCGTACTCCTCCAGCAGCGCGGGCGTCGCGCCGTCCGGCCATTCGGGGAGCAGCCACACGCGGTCGCCGTCCGCGGCGGCGACCACGCCCGGCGGCACGGGATCGGACGCGGCGACCGCCGGCCCGCCCAGCAGCCGGGCGCGGGCGCGGGCCAGCACGTGCGGGTCGACGGTCACGGGCCGGTCCTCTCGAACCAGCCCGGCGACACCCAGGTCGGGGAGCCGTCGGGACGCGCGGCCAGGCCGTCCGACCAGGCGAGCCGGTAGGGCAGCTCGGGATGCTGGTGCGCGGCGGCCAGGTCGGCGAGCACGCGGCGGGCCGTCGCCCAGTCGCGGGCGAGGACGTCCTGGACCGCGACCCGGTCCCGGCCGCGCAGGATCTGCTCGGCGACCTCGCGGAGCCGCTCGGCCGCCGCGGTGTCAGCGCCGGTGTCGCCCGACAGCCCCGAGTCGGGCACCGACGGGCGGGGCGGCGCCGGGCGCGGCGGCGTGGCGCGCGGGCCGTCCTCCACGGCCGCCACCACCGCCGCCGGCTCGTGCCAGGGCGCCGGCGCGTCGAACACGAACCCGTCCAGGACGGCCGCGAGCTCCTCCCGGGACGCCGTGCGCGTGAACGTCCGCCACGTCTCGGGCGGCAGCAGGGTGAGGTTCCGGGTGGTGCCCGCCGAGTCCGACAGGCGCGCGGCGGCGCGGCGGGACGCGTCGCCGTAGGCGTAGATGGCGGCGCGCAGGTCGGTGCACGTGCGGTCGAGCTGCGGCCACCGCCGCAGGATCGCGCCGTGCAGCCGCTCGGCGCGCAGCAGGATCTCCTCGGTGCCCCACAGCTTCGGCGCCTGCTCGCGCAGCTCCTCGATCGTCCCGTTCGTCAGCGTGACCAGCTCGACGCTCCACAGCCGGAACGCGCGCGCGAGACCGTCCGCGCCGTCCCGCGCCTGCTCGGGCGTCATCCGGGGGTCGGCCACGTTGAGCTGCTCCAGCGCGAGCAGCCGGTGCATCTCGCTCTGCCCGCCGTCCAGCATCATCCGGCGGACGAACATCAGCCCGACCACGCTCGTGAACGACGCCCGGTAGCGCAGCTGGTTCGGCTTCGGGAACACCTCCCGGACCGCCCCGAGCCCCTTCAGCACCCGCAGCCGGTTCTCGAACACCTCCGGCGGGTAGCGGCGGCACACGTACCGCATCTGCTCGCGGCTCAGCCCGTCCTCGCCCGCGTCGGCGAACGCGGCGAGCAGCGTCTCGGCGACGTCCACCAGCTCCGGGTCGTCGACGACCGCGCCGCTGTCGCGGGCCAGCGCCGCGAACATCTGCCGGTACACGCCCAGCACGGCCTCGCCGACCAGGACGTCGTCCAGGCTGGCCGCCGCGTTCTCGGAGGTGGGGGACACGGCGCACTACGGTACGGCCCCCGCGCCGCCAACGTGGAATCGAAGCCGCCGAACCCCCGCGCGCAGGCAGGTTCGGCGTGCCGTCCGGCCTGGTGACGTGGCGGCCGGCGTGGGAGGCCCCGGTCGGCTGATCGGGGCCTCCGGGGCGCGTCAGGCGGACGGGGCCGGGTGCGGGATGGACTTGTGCTCCAGGTAGGCCTGCAGCCCCTCCGGGCCCAGCTCGCGGCCCATGCCGCTGTTCTTGTAGCCGCCGAACGGGGTGTTCGGGTCGAGGGTGTACATGTTGACGCCGCAGCTGCCGGTGCGGATGCGGCGGGCGACCTCGACGCCGTGGGCGACGTCGGACGTCCAGACCGAGCCGCCGAGGCCGTAGTCGCTGTCGTTGGCGATGCGGACGGCGTCGTCCTCGTCCTCGTAGGGGATGAGGACGAGCACCGGCCCGAAGATCTCCTCGCGGGCGATGCGCATGTCGTTGCCGACGTCGCCGAACACGGTCGGGGCGACGTACCAGCCCCGGTCGTGCGGCCGGTTCAGCCCGCCGGTGATCAGCTTGGCGCCCTCGTCCTGGCCGATCCGGATGTAGTTCTCCACCCGCTCCTGCTGCCGCTTGGCGACCAGCGGCCCGATCTCGGTGCCGTAGTCGGCGGGGTCGCCGACGGCGAGCCCGCCGACCATGGTCGCGAGCGCGTCGGCGACCTCGTCGTAGCGGCGGCGGGACGCGAGGATGCGGGTCTGCGCGGCGCACGCCTCGCCGTTGTTCATCAGCGAGGCCAGCTTGAAGCCCTCGACGGTCGCGGCGAGGTCGGCGTCGTCCAGCACGATCGCGGCGGACTTGCCGCCGAGTTCGAGGGTGACGCGCTTGAGCTGCTCGCCGCACACCGCGCCGATCTTGCGGCCGGCGGCGGTGGAGCCGGTGAACGACACCTTGTCGACGTCGGGGTGCGCGACCAGGTAGGCGCCGACCTCGCGCCCGGCGGGGACGAAGTTCACCACGCCGTCCGGGATGCCCGCCTCCTTGATCCACTCGGCGAGCAGGTAGCTGTCGAGCGGCGTCTCCGGGGACGGCTTCGCGACCACCGTGCACCCGGCGATGAGCGCGGGCGCGAGCTTGAGCATCAGCGTGAACTGCGGGACGTTCCACGGCACGATCGCCGCGACCACGCCGACCGGCTCCTGGGTGACCGTGACCGGCCCGAGCATGCCCTGCCGCTCCTCCTCCCAGGTGTAGGCGGCGGCGAGGTCCACGTAGTACTGCAGGACCATCTGCGGGATGGCGGCCTGGCCGAACACCGAGAACATGATCGGCGAGCCCATCTGGGCGGTGCAGAGGTCGGCCATCTGCTGCTGCCGCTCGGCGTAGATCGCCGACAGCCGGCCGACGATCTCGGCGCGCTCGGCGGGCGTCATCCGCGGCCAGGGGCCCTCGTCGAAGGCGCGCCGCGCCGCCGCCACGGCCGCGTCGATGTCGCCCTCGGTGCCCTCGGGCACCCGCCCGATGACCTCCTCGGTGTGCGGGGAGATGACGTCGATCGTGGCGGTGCCGGCCGGGGCGGCCCACTCGCCGCCGATGAACAGCCGATCGTGCTCGCGCATGGTGCTGTGCCTCCCTGCCCGACGGGCGAGTTCGGGTAACCGAATGCTTGCTTGGGCACAGCATCGCATGAGGTCCCCGGGCGTTGGCAAGAGGAATGAGACTCGCGTCTCACTCGCCGTCCAGGAGATGCCGGTTGGGTTCGCGGGCGCGCGCCGCGAGGCCGGGCAGCTCGGCCACCGCGACGCCCGCCGCCTCCAGCAGCTCCGCGCCCGTCCCCGCGGCGAACAGCTGCGGCTCGCGCCAGGCGAACACGACCCGCGCCGCGCCCGAGGCGATGATCAGCTCGGCGCACGGCCGGGGCCGGGACGCGCGGTGCCCGCACGGTTCGAGCGAGCTGTAGACGGTCGCGCCGCCCAGGTCGCCGGGCGCCTTGGCGAGCGCGGCCTCCTCGGCGTGGTCGTGCGGATCCTGCTCGCGGGAGAAGCCGCGCGCCAGCTCCCGGCCGTCCGCGCCGACGATGACCGCGCCGACGGAGAACGCCGTCTCGGACGGCGGGCACAGCGCCGCCAGATCGCAGGCCAGCGCCAGCCAGGCGTGGTCATCCACGCGGGGCTCCGGCCCGGTAGCGCAGCAGGGCCAGGTCGCCGATCCGGGTGACCTCCTCCAGCCGCATCGGACGCTCCGGGGACTGCGGGAACACCCCGGAGCGGACGAAGCGCGGCGCGGCCGGGTCGCCGATGAAGAACGGCGCGACCACGAGCTGCAGCTCGTCCACGGCGTCGGCGGTGAGGAACAGCGTGTGCACCCCGCCGCCGCCCTCGACCATCAGCCGCCGGACGCCGCGCCCCGCGAGGTCGGCGAGCACCGACGGCAGGCTCAGCGGGTCGCCGGCGGCGACGACCTCGGCCAGCCCGGCGAGCCGCGGAGCCAGCTCCGCCGCCGCGGACGGCGGGGCGTACACGAGCTTCGGCGCCTCGCCCGTGGTGAAGAACCGGGCGCCGGGATCGAGGTCGCCGCTCCAGGTCAGCGTCACCTTCACCAGGTCGGCGGGCAGCCCCCGCGCGACGCGCCGCTCCCGGCGCGCGGCGGAGCGGATCAGCAGCTTCGGGTCGTCGGCCCGCACGGTCCCGGCGCCGACCAGGATCGCGTCGCAGTCCGCCCGCACCGCGTCGACCCGGTCGAAGTCGGCCGGGCTGGACAGCCGCAGCCGCTCCGGCGTCGCGTCGTCGATATAGCCGTCGGCGGACATGGCGCAGCTCAGCAGCACGTAGGGACGATCACTCACGCCGCCACACTACGGGAGCGTCGGCGCGCGGCATTCCAAGATCCTTTGGGGTGGCTCGGCGTTTCTGCGCCGGATGTGTCGGAGGGGGTGCCTATGGTTGCTGCGACATGCGAATCCTGCACACCTCCGACTGGCATCTCGGCAGATCGTTCCACCGGGAGGACCTGCTGGCCGCGCAGGCCGCGTTCGTCGACCACCTGGTCGCGACCGCCGCGGCGGAGGACGTCGACTGCGTGCTCGTCTCGGGCGACGTCTACGACCGGGCGCTGCCCGCCGTCGACGCCGTGAAGCTGTGCAACGAGGCGCTGGTGCGGCTCGCCGAGCACGCCCGGGTGGTGCTCATCGCCGGCAACCACGACTCCGCGCGCCGGCTCGGGTTCGGGTCCGCGCTGATGGACGCCGCCGGCGTGCACGTCCGCACCGACTTCGCCACCGTGGGGGAGCCCGTCGTCATCGGGGACGCCGCGGTCTACGGCATCCCGTACCTGGAGCCCGAACTCGTCCGCCACCCCTGGGAGCTGGACGAGCGCAGCCACGCCGCCGCGCTGACCGAGGCCATGCGCCGCGTCCGCGCCGACGCGGCCGCCCGCCGCGAGCGGTCGATCGTGCTGGCGCACGCGTTCGTGACCGGCGGCGAGTCCAGCGAGAGCGAGCGCGACATCTCCGTCGGCGGGTCCTCGCAGGTGTCGGCGTCGGTGTTCGACGGCGTCGACTACGCGGCGCTCGGCCACCTGCACGGCGCCTGGCGCATCACCGACCGCGTCCGGTACTCGGGGTCGCCGCTCGCGTACTCCTTCTCCGAGGAGAAGCACGTCAAGGGCTCGTGGCTGCTCGACGTCACCGACGGCGGGGTCGCCGGGGAGTTCGTGGAGGCGCCGGTCCCGCGCCGCCTCGCGCGGCTGCGCGGCCGGCTCGACGACCTGCTCACCGACCCCTCCTACGACGCGGTCGAGGACCGCTGGCTCCAGATCACGCTGACCGACCCGCGCCGCCCGTCCGCCGCGATGGAGCGGCTGCGCCGCCGCTTCCCGCACACGCTCGTCCTCGGCTTCGAGCCCGCGGGCGGCGGCGAGGGCACCGCCCGCACCTGGTCCGAGCGCGTCCGCGAACGCTCCGAGCTCGACGTCGCCCGCGACTTCGTCGCCGAGGTCACCGACGGCCCCGCGACCGAGGCCGAGCGCGCCCTCCTGCACGAGGCGTTCGAAGCCTGCCGCCAGAAGGAGGCGCTGACGTGACCCGCGTCGCCGTCCGGGGCGGGCGCCCGGCGGGGCGCGGCGGCGCGGAAGAGGGGATCGCGTGAGGCTGCATCGGCTCGAGATCGCGGCGTTCGGCCCGTTCTCCGGCACGGAGGTCATCGACTTCGACGCGCTGTCCGACGCCGGCCTGTTCCTCATCCAGGGCCGGACGGGCGCGGGCAAGACGAGCATCCTGGACGCGGTGTGCTTCGCCCTCTACGGGCAGGTGCCGGGCGTCCGCAACAACGTGAAGGGGCTGCGCAGCGACCACGCGCCGCCCGGCGCCGGGCCCCGCGTGGTGCTGGAGGCGACGATCCGGGGCCGCCGGCTGCGGATCACCCGGTCGCCGGCCTGGGAGCGGCCGAAGCTGCGCGGCTCCGGGACGACGACCGAGCACGCCAAGGTCGTCCTGGAGGAGTTCGAGCACGGCGCGTGGACGGGCCTGACCACCCGGCTGGACGAAGCGGGCGACCTGGTGTCGCGCCTGCTCGGGATGAACGCCGTGCAGTTCTGCCAGGTGGTGCTGCTGCCGCAGGGCGAGTTCGCCGGGTTCCTGCGCGCCGGGGCGGACGAGCGCCGCCGGGTCCTGGAGCGGCTGTTCGCCACCGAGGTGTTCACGCAGGTCGAGAAGTGGCTGGCCGAGCGGCGCGCCGCGGCCGGGCGGGCGGCCGCCGAGCTGGGCGCCGCCGCGGCCTCGATCGCCGACCGGATCGCCGAGACGACCGGGGCGGCGCCGCCGCGCGGGGAGCGCCCGGCCGTCACGCAGCCGCGCC
>NZ_JBFARO010000143.1:0-19987 GCF_040677125.1 Actinomadura sp. NPDC049382 | reverse complement strand
GCGGATCTGCTCGCGGCCCGGCGTGCGGGACGGGCTGATGCCCGACACCACGCGGATGGCCTCCAGCATGCGCAGCACGCCCATCCCGGTGACCTGATCGCGCGGGGCGAGGCCGCGGCGGCCGAGCGGGAGCTGCGCTCCTACCTCGACGACGCCGAGGCGCAGCTCACCAAGGCGTACCGCGCGCAGGGGTGAGCGCCCCCGCGGCGGGGTTCACGACGCCGGCGCGTAGTTCATGACGTGCTCGTGCAGCAGCTGCGGCGCCTCGGGGTCGCCGCGCCGGAACGCCTCGATCAGCTCGGCGTGCTCGGCCGACTTGGAGTAGATCTCCGTCTGGTGCAGGCGCAGCGACAGCGTCGTCCACAGCTCGATGCCGAGCCCCTCCCAGACCGAGACGAGCAGCCGGTTCCCGGCCGTCTCGACGATCTCGCGGTGGAAGGCGATGCTGAGCCGCATCTGCGCCTGCAGGTCGCCGTCCCGCGCGGCCTCGGCCAGCCGCTCGTTGTGCTCCTCCAGGGCGTCCACGCAGCCGGCCAGGCGGGGCAGGGCCAGCTCGACGGCCGTCCGCTCCAGCCCGGCGCGCACCGGGAAGATCTCGGCGAGGTCGCGCTCGGTGAACTCGCGGACGCGGGCGCCGCGGTTCGGCAGCGACTCGATCAGCCGCTGCGCCTCCAGCTGGCGGAGCGCCTCCCGGACGGGGCCCTGGCTGACCCCGAGCTCGGTGGCGATCCGGCGTTCGACGACGCGCTCGCCGGGCTCCCAGCGGCCCGAGCTGATGCCCTCCACGATGAACTCCCGGATCTGGTCGGCGAGTCCGGTGCGCAGCAGCTGGGCGGGCGTGTTCACGAAACTCGATCGTAGCGCCACGATGGGTAAGTACCTCGTGATGGGGTAGGCGAATCCTGACCGCGTGGAATATGATCGATCATAGATCAATGATGATCGGGAGTGTCGTGGCGATCCTACGGCGCTACCCCGGATAGAGGAAGGTCGCCGATGGCTGAGACCGCCAAGGCCGCTCCGGCGCGGGGCCGGAGAACGCGCGGCGCCAAGGCCGCCGGGCCGAAGTCCGCCGCGCCGCCGCCGAACGGATCCGTCCCGGCAGAGGACGCCGAGACGCTCGTCGGCTACTACCGGCAGATGCTGCTGATCAGGCGGTTCGAGGAGCGCGCCGCCCGCGCCTACACCGAGGCGAAGATCGGCGGGTACTGCCATCTGAACCTCGGCGAGGAGGCCACGGTCGTCGGGCTGATGGCCGCGCTGCGCCCCACCGACTACCTGTTCACCAACTACCGTGAGCACGGCTACGCGATCGCCAAGGGCATCGGGGCCGACCGCGTGATGGCCGAGCTGTACGGCCGCTCCACCGGCGTGTCCAAGGGCTGGGGCGGGTCGATGCACCTGTTCGACGTCGAGACCCGGCTGCTCGGCGGGTACGGCATCGTCGGCGGCCAGCTGCCGCTCGCGACCGGCGCCGCGCTCGCCGTCTCCTACAAGGGCGGCGACGAGGTCGTCATGTGCCAGATGGGCGACGGGACGGCCGCGATCGGCGCGTTCCACGAGTCGCTGAACATCGCCGGCCTGTGGGACCTCCCCATCGTCTTCGTTGTGATCAACAACGGCCTGGGTATGGGCACCACCGTGGAGAACTCCGCCGCCGAGCCCGAGCTCTACAAGCGCGGCGCCGCCTACCGCATGGAGAGCGCCCGGGTGGACGGCGCCGACGTCGTCGCGGTGCGCGACGCCGCGGCGGTCGCCGTCGAGCGCGCCCGCGCCGAGAGCAAGCCCTACCTGCTGGAGACCCTCAGCCCCCGGCTGAAGGGCCACTCGGTCGTCGACCCGGCCCGCTACCGGACCAAGGAGGAGAAGGAGGCCCTGAAGGCCGCCGACCCCCTCGCGAAGATGGCGCTGGACCTGGAGGAGGCCGGGATCCTGTCCCACGACGACCGCGACCGGCTGGACGCCGAGGTCACCGCGGAGGTCGACGAGGCCGCCGCGTTCGCCGACGAGAGCCCCGCTCCCGACGTCTCCACGCTGTTCGACTACACCTACGCCACCCCGGTCCCGGGCGACCTCCGCCGGTTCCCCGCCGACCCCGTATTCCGTTCCTGAGAGGCACCCCCATGGCAACCGTGACCTACCGCCAGGCCCTCCGGGACACCCTCCGCGCCGAGATGCTGCGGGACGAGAACGTCCTGCTGCTGGGCGAGGAGATCGGGCTCTTCGAGGGCTCCTACAAGATCACCGAAGGGCTGCTGAAGGAGTTCGGGCCGAAGCGGGTCCGCGACACCCCGATCGCCGAGGAGGGCTTCGTCGGCGCCGCGATCGGCGCCGCGATGCTCGGCCTGCGCCCGGTCGTGGAGATCATGACGATCAACTTCTCGCTGCTCGCGCTGGACCAGATCGTCAACCACGCCGCGAAGATCTACGGCATGTTCGGCGGGCAGACCAGCGTCCCGATGGTGATCCGCACGCCGGGCGGCGGCGGGCAGCAGCTCGGCGCCACCCACTCGCAGAACGTCGAGCTGTTCTACTCGTTCATCCCCGGGCTGAAGGTCGTCGCGCCGTCCACGCCCGCCGAGGCGTCGGCGATGCTGAAGGCCGCGATCCGCGACGACGACCCGGTGCTGTTCCTGGAGAACCTCGCCCTCTACAACACCAAGGGCGAGATCCCCAACGCGATCGAGGACGTCGAGCCCGCCGAGATCGGCCGCGCCGGCGTCACCCGGGAGGGCACCGACATCACGCTCATCGGCTACTCGCGGATGGCGCGGGTGGCCGGCGAGGTCGCCGACAAGCTCGCCGCCGAGGGCGTGTCCGCGGAGGTCGTCGACCTGCGCAGCCTGCGCCCGCTCGACCGCCAGACCATCGTGGACTCGGTCCGCAAGACCGGCTGCGCGGTCGTCGCCGAGGACGACTGGCTCACCTACGGCATCGGCGCGGAGATCGCCGCGACCATCCAGGAGGGCGCGTTCGACTGGCTGGACGCCCCGGTCCGCCGCGTCGCGATGGCCGAGGTGCCGCTCCCCTACGCCAAGTCCCTGGAGTCGGCGGCGCTGCCGTCCGCCGAGTCCCTGCTCACCGCCGTCCGCGACACGCTCCGCGCGACCGGCCGCCCGGTTCTGGAGAACGTTTCATGACCGAGATCCTCATGCCCCGCCTCTCCGACACCATGGAGGAGGGCGTCATCAGCTCCTGGCAGAAGCAGCCGGGAGACGAGGTCGCGGTCGGCGACGTCCTCGTCGACATCGAGACCGACAAGGCGGTCATGGAGTACGAGGCCTACGAGGCCGGCGTGCTGGAGGAGATCCTGGTCCCCGAGGGCGAGTCCGCCGCGATCGGCGCGCCGATCGCCCGGATCGCCCCGGCGGGCGGCGCCGCGCCGGCCGCGCCGGCGGAGCCCGCCGCCGAGCCGGAGGCGAAACCGGAGCCCGAGCCGGAGCCCGCGGCCGCCGCACCCGAGGCCACCGCACCCGCGGCCAAGGCCGAGGAGGCGGCTCCGGCCGCCGCTCCCGCGCGGGCGCCGGAGCGCTCCGCGGCGACCCGCCCGCCGTCGTCGCCGCTGGCGCGCCGGCTGGCCCGCGACCACGGCATCGACCTCGCGTCGCTGTCCGGGTCGGGTCCGGGCGGGCGCATCGTCCGCGCCGACATCGAGGCCGCCATCCGCTCCGGCGGCGCGGCCGAGGCACCGGCCGCCGCCGCACCGGCCGCTCCCGCCCCCGCGGCCCCGGCGCCCGCAGCCCAGGCGCGCGCGGCGGACGAGGACGTCGAGGCCGTCCCGCTGAACCGCTTCCGCAAGGTCGCGGCCAAGCGGCTGACCGAGAGCAAGCGCGACGCCCCGCACTTCTACCTCAACCGCGAGGTGGACGCCGAGGCGCTGCTGGCGTTCCGCAAGACCCTGAACGAGGCGCTCGCCCCGGCCAAGGTCAGCGTGAACGACCTGATCGTGAAGGCGGTCGCGACCGCGCTGCGCGAGCACCCGGCGGTGAACGTCTCCTACACCGAGGAGAACCTGCTCTTCCACAAGCGGATCCACGTCGGCATCGCCGTCGCCGTGGAGGACGGCCTCGTCGTCCCCGTCGTCAAGGACGCCGACCGCAAGAGCGTCTCCCAGATCGGCGCGGAGAGCCGCGAGCTGGCCGGCAAGGCCCGCGAGGGCAAGCTCAAGCTCGACGAGATGAGCGGCGGCACGTTCAGCGTCAGCAACCTCGGCATGTTCGGCGTCAGCTCGTTCTCCGCGGTGATCAACCCGCCGGAGGCGGCGATCCTCGCGGTCGGCGCGGTGCGGGACGAGCCCGTCGTCCGGGACGGAGAGGTCGTCCCTGGCAAGCGCATGGCGGTGACGCTGTCGGTCGACCACCGGGCCACCGACGGCGCGACGGCCGCGCAGTTCCTCGCCCGCCTGGCCGAGCTCCTGCAGAACCCGCTGCTGATCGTCGCGTAGCGCGCGGCACACCGTTGAAGGGCCTCCCGCCGGTCGGCGGGAGGCCCTTCGCGGTTCGGCGGTGACCGCATCCGGCCAGCGCGCCGGACGGACCAATCAGGTCGGGCGCGGGGCGCGAAGGAGGGGCGGGCATGGCGAAGAGACCGGTCGATCCGGCGTCGCGGCAGACCTGGCCCAGCGCCGACGGACCGGCGCCGCCGCGGCGGGCATCCGGGGCCGGGCAGGGGTTCACGATGCCGACACTCCAGACGTCCAGGGCGCGGGCCGCCGCGCTGGCAGCCGCCGGGGGCCTGCTGCTGGCGAGCGCGTCCGCCGGGCTCGCGCCGAGGCCGGGCACCGCGTCCAGCCACCGCGAGGCGCCGCTCATCTCCGGGCAGCCGCAGTACGACAACACCGACGTGTACGCGTTCGTCAGCCCGGACAGGCCGGACACGACAACGCTGATCGCGAACTTCATCCCCTTCCAGGACCCGGCGGGCGGGCCCAACTTCTATAAGTTCGCACGCGACGCCCGCTACGACCTGAACATCGACAACGACGGCGACTCGCTGCCCGACCTCACCTACCGGTTCCGGTTCCACGACCGGCTGAAGAACCCGAACACGTTCCTCTACAACACCGGGCCGGTGACCAGCCTCGACGACCCGGACCTCAACTTCACCCAGACCTACGACCTGACGCTGATCCGGCGCGTGGACGGCACCGTGCACAGCGTCCGCGAACTGGCCGGGAACGCGCCGGTCGCGCCGTCCAACGTGGGCAGGGCGTCGATGCCGGACTACGCGGCGCTGCGCGCGCAGGCGATCAGGGCGGCGGGGAACGGGGTGGCGGCGTTCGCCGGGCAGGCCGACGACCCGTTCTTCCTCGACCTGCGCGTCTTCGACCTGCTCTACGGGGCGAACCTCAAGGAGGTCGGCAACGACACCCTGCGCGGATACAACGTCAACACCATCGCTGTGCAGGTGCCCACGCGGCATCTGGTCACGGGGAACGACCCCGTGATCGGGGTGAACTCGACGGTGTCGCGGCTCACCGCGTCCGGGGAGTACGCGCAGGTGTCGCGGCTCGGGAGCCCGCTGGTGAACGAGGTCGTCATCCCGCGCGGCAGGAAGGACGCGTTCAACGCGTCCACGCCATGGCAGGACGCGCAGTTCGCCGGGTTCGTCACCGACCCGGAGCTGCCGAAGCTGATCGAGAAGATCTACCGGATCCCGGCGCCGCCCGGGCCGCGCCAGGACCTCGTCCAGGCGTTCCTGACCGGCGTGCCGGGGCTGAACAAGCCGGCGCGCGTCCGGCCGGCCGAGCTGCTGCGGCTCAACACCTCCATCAGGCCGGCCCCGAAGCCCGACCGGCTCGGCGTGCTCGGCGGCGACAAGGCCGGCTTCCCGAACGGCCGGCGGCTCACCGACGACGTCGTCGACATCGAGCTCCAGGCCGTCGAGGGCGAGCTGCTCGGCACGAAGAACGACCTGGGCGACGCCGTCAACGCCAACGACGCCGGGTTCGGGAAGGCGTTCCCGTACGTCGCGCAGCCGCATTCCGGGTCGGACGTGCGCGGCGCTGCGAGGCCGGGCGCGCGGGCGTCCGGAACGTCCGCGAAGAAGGACGGCGAGCAGGTGAACCTCCTCAACGCGGGCGCGGTCGAGGACGCGCCGGACGGCGGCGGCGGGCCGCTCTCCGCGCTGCCGGTGGCGGCGCTGTCGGCCGCCGGTGGGTTCGCGCTGGCCGGCGGGCTGCTGTGGTGGCGGCGCCGCCGCCCCGCGGCGGGACGGCACGAGAACTGATGCGCCCCCTCATCGCCGGGGTCTCGGCCGCCGGGCTGGTCGCGGCGCTGACGCTCGGATCGGCGATCGTGCTCGGCCGCCCGTCCGATGCGCCCGCCGCCGCCCGGCCGGCCGGGGCCCCGGGCTCCGGCATCGCCGCGCTGCAGGCCCGGCTCCGGGAGCAGCCGCGCGACGCATCGGGCTGGGCCGCGTTGGGCGTCGCGTACGTCGAGCAGGCCAGGGTGACCGGCGACCCGACCTACTACCCCAAGGCGGACGACGTCCTGCGGCGCTCCCTGCGGGAGGCGCCCGGCAACGACGGCGCGCTCGCCGGGCTGGGCGCGCTGGCGGCGGCCCGGCACGACTTCCACGGCGCGCTGCGGAACGCCGACCGGGCCCTCGCCGCGAACCCGTACGGGCAGCGGGCGGCCGCCGTCCGGGTGGACGCGCTGGTCGAGCTGGGCCGCTACGGCGAGGCCCTCGCCGCCGCCCGCCGCGCCGACTCCGTCCGCCCCGGCGTCCCGGTCTTCACACGGCTGGCGTACGTGCGGGAGCTGCGCGGCGAGGTGCGGGAGGCGCGGCGCGTGCTGGAGCTGGCGCGCGCGTCGGCGACCGACCGCGGCGACCTCGCCTACATCGCGGCGCAGCTCGGCGAGCTGGCCTGGAACGGCGGCGACCTCGGGCGGGCCGGCCGCGAGTACGCCGAGGCGCTGCGCGCGTCGCCCGGGTACCTGCCCGCGCTGGACGGCCGCGCCCGCGTCCGGGCCGCGCGCGGCGACGTCGCGGGCGCGCTCGCCGACCGGGCCGAGACCGTCCGGCGGCTACCGCTGCCGCGCCACCTGACCGAGTACGGCGAGCTACTGGAGTCGGCGGGACGGCGCGACGAGGCCGGGCGGCAGTACGCGGTCGCGGCGGCGTGGACGCGGATCGCCGAGGCGAACGGCGTCGCCGCCGACCTGGAGACCGCGCTGGCCGAGGCCGACTACGGCGATCCGAAGACGGCGCTCCAGGCGGCGCGCGCCGAGTACGAGCGACGCTGCCCCGGCCGCGGCATGCGGCAGTGCAGCGTGCACGCGGCGGATACGCCGGCCTGGGCCCTGCACGTCAACGGACGCGACGCGGAGGCGCTGCGCTACGCCCGGCAGGCGACCGCGACGGGCTACCGCAGTGCGCTGTTCCGCTTCCACCTCGGCGCCATCGAGAAGGCGGCCGGGAAGCGCGCCGCCGCGCGGCGCAACCTGGCCGCGGCGCTGCGCCTCAACTCGCGGTTCTCCCCGCTGTGGGCGCCGCGTGCCAGGGCCGCACTGGACGACCCTCGGAGGCGCACCGTGATCGCCGCCGTGCTCGCCGCCGGGCTGCTGGCGGCGCACCCGCTGGGGAACTTCTCCGTCAACCGCTACGACGGGCTCGTCGCGGCCCCGCACGAGCTGCGCGTCGACCACGTCGAGGACCTCGCGGAGATCCCCCGCCGCGCAGGCCATGCCCGAGGTGGACGCCGACGGCGACGGGCGCCCGTCCGCCGCCGAGCTGTCCGCCTGGGCGGCCGGGGCCTGCGGGCAGGCCGCGTCGTCCATGCGGATCACGGTGGACGGCCGCGCCGTCGCCGCGTCGGTGGCGGCGGCGTCCGCGACCGCGCCGCGCGGGCAGGCGGGGCTGCCGACGCTGCGCCTCGAATGCCGCGTCACCGCGCCCGGCGGGCCCGGGGCGGTCACCTTCCGGGACGGCGGGGCGGACGGCCGGACCGGCTGGCGGGAGATCACCGCGCGGGGCGACCGGATGACGCTGACCGCGTCCGACGTGCCGGGGACCTCCGCCAGCCGCCGCCTCACCGCCTACCCGGCGGAACGGCTCGCCTCCCCGCTCGACCGGCGGTCGGCGGCGCTCACCGTCCGGCCGGGCGGGGCGCCGCTCGCCGCGCCCGCGTCCGGCCGCAGCCCGGAGCGGCTGCTGCCGCGCGGCGCGGACGGGCTCACGCAGCGGTTCACGTCCCTGGTCGCCCGCCGCGACCTCACGCCCGGGTTCGCCGCGCTCGCCTTCCTGGCCGCGCTGCTCCTCGGCGCGCTGCACGCGCTCGCGCCCGGCCACGGGAAGACGATCATGGCGGCGCACGCGATCGGGGACGGGCGGCGGCGGGCGCGGGACGTCCTCACCCTGGGCCTCACGGTCGCCCTCACCCACACGGCGGGGGTGCTGGCGCTCGGCGTGCTCGTGACGACCGGGACGGTCCTCGCGCCGGACGCGCTGTTCTCCTGGCTCGGCGCGGCGGGCGGCGTCCTCGTGACGGCGGCCGGGATCGTGCTGCTGCGCCGCGCCCTCCGCAACCGCCGCCACCCCCATGGGCCTGGACATGGACATGGTCACGCTCACCCGCATTCGCGGCGGGGCGGGGTCGTGCTCATGGGGCTGGCGGGCGGCCTGGTGCCGAGCCCGTCCGCCGTGGTGGTGCTGGTCGGCGGCGCGGCGATCGGGCGGGCGTGGTTCGGGGTCGTGCTCGTCCTCGCCTACGGTCTCGGCCTCGCCGCCGCGCTCGCGGCGGTGGGCGTCCTCGTCGCCGGCTCCGGGCGCGCCCTGCTGCGGCGCATTCCGGCCATGCGGCCACGGCTGCCGAGCGGAATGATGCCCGTAGGGACATCCGCGGCGGTCGTCCTCCTCGGGCTCGGGCTGACGCTGCGCGGACTCGTCCCATGACGTCCGGTCCGAGGCGGCGCCCGGTCCGCGGTGCCGGACGGACGGGCCACCGAGGGGAGCGCGGCATGCCGGCGGAGACGGGACCGCCGGGCGGCGGCACGGTGCCCGCGCACGACGCGGACGTGCTGCTCGGCCGGGTCGCGCGCGGCGACGAGCGCGCGTTCGAGCTGCTGTACGACGCGGCGGCGCCGGCGGTGTACGGGCTGGCGCGGCGGGTCGTCCGCGACCCGGCGATGGCGGAGGAGGTGGCGCAGGAGGTGATGATCGAGGTGTGGCGGTCCGCGGCCCGCTACGACCCCGCGCGCGGCGGCGCCATGGCGTGGATCGCGACGATCGCGCACCGCCGGGCCGTGGACCGGGTGCGGCGCGAGCAGGCCGCGGGCGAGCGCGAGGCGCGGGCGGCCCGCGAGGGAGCGGGCGGCACGGGGGCGGGCGGCACGGGGGCGGGCAGCGTGCCCGACCCGGTGGCCGAGCGGGTCGAGACGCGGCTGGAGCACGAGCGGGTGCGGCGCTGCCTGCGGACCCTGACCCGGCTGCAGCGCGAGTCGGTGACGCTCGCCTACTACGGCGGCCACACCTACCGCGAGGTCGCCGCCCTGGTCGGGGCGCCGCCCAACACGGTGCGGACCCGCATGCGCGACGGAATCATCCGGCTGCGCGACTGCCTGGGGGTGGCGGGATGAGCGACGATCCGCACGCCCTGGCCGGCGCGTACGCGCTCGACGCGATCGACGACGCGGCGGAGCGGCGGCTGTTCGAGGCGCACCTCGCCGGCTGCGAGGCGTGCGCGACCGAGCTGCGCGAGTTCCGGGAGACGACGGCCCGGCTCGCCATGGCGGCGGCCGAGGCTCCCCCGGCGGCGCTGCGCGGCCGGGTGCTGGCGGGAGTCCGGGACGTCCGGCAGCTCCCGCCCGTCCCGGAGGCGGCGCGCCGGGCCCCGCCGCGCCCGGTCAGGCCGCGGCGGTGGCGGCGCGCGGCCGTCGCCGGACTGGTGGCCGCCGCCTGCCTGGTGACGGCGGCGTCCGTCGGCGCGGTGGTCCGCGAACATCACCGGGTGGAGCGGACGGAGGCCGCCTACCGGGAGGTCGCGTCGGTGCTGTCCGCGCCGGACGCGCGCGCGGCGGCGGGCCGCGCCGCCGGGGGCGGGACGGTCACGATCGTCGCGTCCGCGCTGCGGGGGCGGGTGGTCGTCTCGGCGTCCGGGCTGCGGGCGCTGCCGCCGTCGAAGGCGTACCAGCTGTGGCTGATCGACCCGGCCGGGCCGCGCTCGGCGGGCCTGCTGCCCGCCGGGCGGACCGGCCCCGTCGTCGCCGGGACGTGGCGCCCCGCCGACAAGCTCGGCGTCACCGTCGAGCCCGCCGGCGGCTCGGCGCGCCCGACCACGGAGCCGCTCGTCCTGCTGAGTCCCGCCTGACCTGCGCCGCCGCCCGGCGATATGTGATCATTGCGGGCATGTCGGTGCACGTTCCGCTGGGCCCGCTGCTGGAGCCCGCGTTCCATCTCGGGTCCGTCCCCACCACGTGGGCGGAGCTGCTCGGCTTCGCGACCGGCGCGGTGAACGTGTGGCTCGTCGTCCGGCAGAACATCCTGAACTGGCCGATCGGCATCGCGAACGTGGTCCTGCTCGGGCTGGTGTTCCTGGACGGCGGCCTCTACGCCGACTCCGGGCTCCAGGTCGTCTACGTCGCACTCCAGCTGTACGGGTGGTGGGTGTGGCTGTACGGCGGCGACGGCCGGGACGCGCTCCCGGTGCGGCGCACCCGGCCCGGCGACTGGGCGGCGCTCATCGCGGCGGGCGCCGCCGGGACCGCCGTCCTGACCTGGGCGCTGTCGGCGTGGACCGACTCGACCGTGCCGTTCTGGGACGCCCTCACCACCGCGATCTCGCTCATGGCGATCTACGGGCAGTCCCGGAAGCTGCTGGAGTCGTGGTGGCTGTGGATCACCGCCGACCTCGTCTACATCCCGCTGTACTTCCATAAGGACCTCAAGCTCACCAGCGCCCTGTACATCGTCTTCCTGGCGCTGTGCGTCTCCGGGCTGCTGGCCTGGCGCCGCGACCTGCGCGCCCGCGCGGCGGAACCGGCGGTCGCGGCGGCGTGAGGTACGCGCACGGGCTCGTGATCGGCAAGTTCTACCCGCCGCACGCCGGCCACCACCACCTGATCGACACCGCGGCGGCGGCGTGCGACCGGGTCAGCGTGGTCGTCGCCGCGTCCAGCGTGGAGAGCGTCCCGCTCGCGCTGCGGACGGCGTGGCTGCGCGAGGCGCACCGGCAGCCGCACGTCGAGGTCTTCCCCGTCGTGGACGACGCGGAGATCGACTACGGGTCGGACGAGATCTGGTCGGCGCACGTCGTGGCGTTCCGGGCGGGGCTCGCGATGCGGTCCGGCCTCGGCGTGCACGTCCCGCCGGTGGACGCGGTGTTCAGCTCCGAGGCGTACGGGCCCGAGCTGGCGGAGCGCTTCTCCGCCGTCCACGTCCCGGTCGACCCGCCGCGCGACCGCCACCCGGTCAGCGGCACCGCCGTCCGGGCGGACCCGGCGGCGCACTGGGAGTTCCTGTCGCCGCCCGTCCGGGCGCACCTGGCGCGGCGGGTCGCGGTGGTCGGCGCCGAGTCGACCGGGACGACGACGCTCGCCCGCGCGCTCGCCGCGCACTACGGGGAGCGGGGCGGGGTGTGGGCCGCGACCCGGTGGGTGCCCGAGTACGGCCGGACGTTCACCGAGGAGAAGCTGGCCGCCGCCCGCCGCGCCGCCGGCGACCCGGCGCTGTGGCTGGACGACCTGGTCTGGGAGACGGCCGAGTTCACCGAGATCGCCGAACGCCACGCGGCCCTGGAGGACGCGGCGGCGCGGTCGGGGTCACCGCTGCTGGTCTGCGACACCGACGCGTTCGCGACCGTCGTGTGGCACGAGCGCTACCTCGGGACCCCGGCGCCGGAGGTGGAGGCCGTCCACGAGCGCGTCCCGCACCACCTGTGGATCCTGACGTCGCCGGAGGGCGTCCCGTTCGAGCAGGACGGCCTGCGCGACGGCGAGTCGATCCGGTCGTGGATGTCGGGCCGCTTCCAGGAGGAACTGGAGAAGCGGGGCCTGCCGCACATCACCGTTACGGGGCCCCACGAGCAACGCCTGGCCGCCGCCGTCGCGGCGACCGACGCCCTGCTCACCGAGGGCTGGACCTTCAGCGACCCGCTGACGCCCTAGCCCTCGGCCACGCCGTCATCCGAGCCATACCAGCTTCGTGATGCGGAACTCCTGGATGTCGGCGAGCACCACGTAGTCGAAGAACACCGAGGCGCTCGCGACCGCCACGCAGTACGCGACGCCGGCGTCGTCCTGCGGATCGCCCGGCGGGCTGCCCCCCGAGCCGATCGCCGCGGCCCCCGCGACCGCGAAGTCGCAGAAGAACCTGATCATGAAGTGCTTCAGCGGGGGCGGCATGGACTCGATGACGCCGGCCGCCTCCTCCACGCAGAAGACGGTCCAGCCGGCCTTGTGAAAGGTCACCCGGCGCCTTCGCGCGACCGGCTCCGACGCATGATCTCCTCCAGCGACACCAGTTCGCTCCGGTCGGCGGTCAGCGCCCAGTCGCGGCGCTCGCGGCGCCCCGGGGCCTGGTCGAGGTGCGCCTCCGCCCACCAGCGGTCCATGACCCGCTTGAAGTCGTCCTCCTCCTTGGCGGCCATGACCTCCGCCAGGAACGCGGCGCGCTTCTCCTCCGTCAGCCACTCGCCGATGCCGGCGACCGTCCGCGGGACCCGGTGGACCCGGCCCGGAAGGGATGGCTCTACCGGTTGTGCGCTCATGCCGCTCCCGCCCGTCTGGTCCGGTCCCCGCTCGCCCGTACCTCCGGGACCCTACAACCTCCCCCCGACAGGACGGCGGACCGTTTCGCGCGGCGCGTTCGTCACCGGCCACGCCGGGGCGGCGCGGTCGAGGCGGCGTGGTCGAGGCGGAAGAGGTCCTCGTCGATCCGGTCGAGCGCGAGGCGGACGGCGCCGAGCCCCACCGCCTCGTCCCCCAGCCGGGAGCCCTCGACCCGGACGGGGGCGAGGCACAGCGGCCGGACCAGCCGGCGCAGCTCGTCGACCAGCGGGCCGCCGGCCCCGGCCAGCGGCCCCGCCACGACGATCATCTCCGGGTCGAGCGCGAGGGCCATCGCCGCGACGCCCCGGGCCATCCGGGCGGCGAGCGCGTTCACCCGCGCCCGCGCCGCCTCGTCGCCGGCCGCCGCCGCGTCCAGCACCCGCACCGCCCGGTCGAGGGACGGCTCCCCCGCCAGCGCCGCCGCGGTGTCGCGCAGCCCCAGCTCGGGCAGCATGCCGACCTCCCCGGCGGCGCCGCGGCGGCCCCGGTGCAGCCGTCCGCCGATCAGCGCGCCCGTCCCGGCGTCCAGCGCGGCGTACACGCACACGACGTCGTCGGCGGCGCGGGCGGCGCCGCGCCACCGCTCGGCCAGCGCGGCGAGGTTGGCGTCGTTCTCCACCAGGACGGGGCAGCGGAACGAGCGGCCCAGCTCGCGGGCCAGGCGGACGCCCGCCCAGCCCGGCGGCACCGTGCAGGACGTGACCGTCCCGTCCGGGGCGACGACGCCGGGGGTGCCGGCGGCGACCGCCCACAGCGACCGGCGGCCGACCCGCACCGCGCCGAGGAACGCCGTGACCGCGGCGCGCACCGCCGCGATCCGCTCCCCCGCCGGGGCCAGCGGGTCGAGCGCGGTGCTGCGGCCGCCGACGACCTCGCCGGTGAGGTCCGCGACGAGCAGCCGCACCCGGTGCGCCCGGATGTCGATGCCGAGCGCGTGCCCCGCCTCGGCGCGGAACCGGTACCGGCGCGCGGGACGGCCGAGCCCGGCGCCGGGCCGCGGCGCGTCCTCGGCGGCCAGCCCGCGGCGGATCAGCTCGCCCAGCACGCCCTCGGTCGTCGGCCGCGACAGCCCGACCCGCGCCGCCAGCTCCGACAGCGTCGCCTCGCCGCCGTCGCGCAGCGCCCGCAGGGTCGCGGCCGAGTTGAGGCGGCGGAGCACCGAGGGATCTGCCCCGAGCAGCGGACGTTGCGACACGGCACCTCTCGACGGCGATCGGCGCGCGGGGCCGCCCGGCGCGCGGCTGCGCCAAGGATAGCCAGGTCAGCGGGGACGATCGAGACCTCGGCTAGTCATAGGTCAGGCCGTAACCGAACGGGAAGAGCGGCTTCTTGCCGTCGCCCCTGTTGATGGGCTCCTGGTCGCCGCTGCGCATCCACGTCACCGGCAGCTTCCCGCGCGGGTCGGCGTCGCCGTACAGGACGTCGGCGACGCCCTGCCCCTCCGTGCCCGGCAGCCACGCCGCGACCAGCGCGTCCCACTTCGGCAGGTCCTCGGCGACGTCCAGCGGGCGGCCCGACACCAGCACCACGACCACCGGGACGCCGGCGTCGCGCAGCCGGTCGATGGTCTTGCGGTCGGCGTCGTCCAGGCCGAGGCCGTCCGTCCGGTCGCCGTGGTACTCCGCGTACGGGGTCTCGCCCACCACGGCGATCGCCGCGTCATAGGACGGGTCGATGCCGGAGCCGTCCTTGCTGTAGGTGACGGTCGCGTCCGGGTCGGCGGCCTTGCGGATGCCGTCCAGGATCGTCGTGCCCGGGGTGATCGGGCCCGGCTTGCCCTGCCAGGTGATCGTCCAGCCGCCGGACTGCATGCCGATGTCGTCCGCGCTGCGGCCCGCGACGAACACCTTGTCGTCGTCGTCCAGCGGCAGGACGTCGTCGTCGTTCTTCAGCAGCACCTGCGACTCGGCGACCGCCCTTCGCGCAAGCGCGCGGTGCGCGGCGCTGCCGACCGTCTTCAGGTGCGACCGGTCCGCCATCGGCTCCTCGAACAGGCCCAGCTCGAACTTCTTGGTCAGGATACGGCGGTTCGCGTCGTCGATGCGCTCCATCGGGACGTCGCCGTTCTTCACCTCGTCCCGCAGGTAGTCGATGAAGCGGCGCCACTCGGTCGGCACCATCACCATGTCGATGCCGGCGTTGATCGCGGCGGCGACCTCGTCCTTGGTGAATCCGGGCTTGCCGTCGATCTCGTCGATGCCGTTGTAGTCCGACACCACGAACCCGCCGAAGCCCAGCTCGCCCTTCAGCACGTCCGTGATGAGGTACTTGTTCTGGTGCATCTTCAGCCCGTTCCACGAGCTGTAGGAGATCATCACCGAGCCGACGCCGCGCTTCACCGCCGCCTGGAACGGCGGCAGGTGCACCGCGCGCAGCTCCTTCTCCGGCAGCCGCACGTCACCCCGGTCGTCGCCGCCCTCGGTACCACCGTCCCCCACGTAGTGCTTCGCCGTGGCCAGCACCGACGTGGGGCCGCCCAGTTCGTCCCCTTGCAGCCCGTCGATGACCGTCGTCATCATCGTCGCCAGTTCCGGCACCTCGCCGAACGACTCGTACGTCCGCCCCCACCGGTCGTCGCGGGCGACGCAGACGCACGGGGCGAAGTCCCAGTCGACGCCCGTCCCCGCCATCTCCGCCGCGGTCGCGGCGCCGATCCTGCGGACCAGCGCGGGATCGCGGGTCGCGCCCAGCCCGATGTTGTGCGGGAAGATCGTCGCGCCGACCATGTTGTTGTGGCCGTGCACCGCGTCCACGCCGTACATGAGCGGGACGCGCAGCGGCCCGGCGAGCGCGGCCCGCTGCAACCCGTCGTACATGTCGGCCCAGCTCTCCGGCGTGTTCGGCTCGGGCGCCGACCCGCCGCTGGACAGCACCGACCCGATCCGGTAGCGAGTGACCTCGTCCGGCGTGACGTACCTGCGCTCCGGCTGCGTCATCTGGCCGAGCTTGTCCGCCAGGCTCATCCGGTCGAGCAGGTCATCGACCCGGTCCTGGACGGACAGGTGCGGGTCAAGGTAGGGGGCGGGTCCCGGTTCCGCCCGCACGGGCCCGCCGTAGCCGACGAGCGCCAGCGCCGCCAGCGCGCCGAGCGCGAGGAGCCGGGACCGCATCGATTGCAGGGAGGTGCGCATGCGGAAAGCTTTTCCAGGGTTGATCAAACACAACGCAACCGGATGTCCGCGCATGGGCAATATCTGTCGGTCACCGCCAGGACAAAGGGCCCTCGATCGGGATCGAACCGACACCTCCAGGACCACAACCTGGCGTGCAGACCACTACACCACGAAGGCCGTGTCTCCGGCAGGAAGCCCTGTTGGCCCTGGCCAACCAGATGCCACCTCCGGGTCCGCAACCCGGCGCGCTCTCCACTGCGCCACGGAGACATGTCACTGCGTACCAGGTGCAGGAATCGAACCTGCCTGCTGCGGGATATGAATCCGCCGGACACACCAGCATCCCCACCTGGGGCGGAGGGTGCGAGACTCGAACTCGCGCAGGGTCGCCCCTGACCACGGCTTAGCAAGCCGCTGCCTTCCCACTCGGCCAACCCTCCGGGAAAACAAAAAGACCGCCCGCGGCCTGCGGGCGGTCAACGTCGGAACGTACTGCTCATGTCCCTCGGCGACTCCCGAGACCGGAAAGGCTACGGCCGTGCATTCGATGGCGACGCATTTCCCTCTCCTCCCGGTCTCATTCCGTGCAACACCCATGCTGCCGCGGCGATTCCCGCCCGGCAACCCATTTATCCGCCGTCAGACGGCGGACCTGGACGCCTCCAGCGCCGCACTCAGTGCGCGGAGCGCGTGGTAGACGCGGACCTTGACCACGTCCACCGGCACCCCCAGCGACGCCGCGGCCTCGTTGACCGACCGGTCCCGGAAGACCGTCTCGGTGAGGATCTCGCGATGCGCGGACGGCAGCGCCTGGAAGGCCCGGGCGACCACCGCGGGGCGCATCCCCCGCCCCGCCGAACCGGGGCCGGACGAACCGGTGTTCTTGCCCATTCGCAGTGCCACGCCACGAACCTCGCACCCCACCGCCCCAAGCGCCCGCCCCTTATGCCCGCGTTAAGGAAGCGTTGAGGGTGGGATTCGGGGGGTCGGGGTCAGGGGGGTGTTGGAGGCGAGGAGGGCCAGGGCGGCGGCGCCGTAGAGGCCCGCGTCGCGGTCGAGGGTGGTGGCGGCGACGTTCAGGTCGCGGAGGTGGGGCATGCCGGCGCGTTCGGCGATGGCCTTGCGGAGGGGGTCGAGGAGGAGGTCGCCGGAGGCGGCGACGCCGCCGCCGATGACGACGTCGCGGACGTCCAGGACGGCGGCGGTGCCGAGGACGGCGGTGGCGAGGGCGGCGGCCGCGCGCTGGAAGGCGGCGAGGGGGATGCGGGCGCCGCCGCGGGCGGCGGTGGCGAGGGCCTTGGCGTCGGGGCGGCCGGTCGCGAGGGTCCAGCCCTGGGCGAGCGCCCAGCGGACCATGCTGGGGCCGCCGGCGACCGTCTCCAGGCAGCCGCGGGCGCCGCACACGCAGGGCTCGCCCTCGTGGTCGACGAGGACGTGGCCGATGTGTCCGGCGTTGCCGGTGCGGCCCGTCCAGGGGCGGCCGTCGAGGATGAGGCCGCCGCCGACGCCGGTCGACACGACGATGCCGAGCAGGGACCGGGCGCCGTGGCCGCCGCGCCACCATTCGCCGAGGGCCATGCACTGGGCGTCGCCCGCGAGGGAGACCGGGACGCCGGGGACGAGGCGCTGGACGGCAGCGACGAGGGGGTAGCCGCGCCAGCGGGGGATGTTGATCGGGCTGACCGTGCCGGCGGCGGTGTCGATCGGGCCCGCCGAGCCGATGCCGACGCCGGTGACGGAGGGGTCGGCGAAGTCGGCGACGAGGCCGCGGAGGGTGGCGGTGGGCGACTGGCCGACGGGATGCTCGGCGCGGTCCAGGAGCGTTCCGGACGGGTCGACGCGGGCGACGGCGAACTTGGTGCCGCCGATGTCGAGGGCGAGGACGGTCATGACCCGATCCCCGGGAGGACGCGGTAGAGCGTGCCTTTTCCGGTGAGGTGGACGGCGGGGGCGCCGGCGGGGACGAAGGCGGCCTCGCCGCGGGCGAGGGTCAGGGGCCGGGGGGTCGCGAGCGTCGCCTCGCCTTCGAGGCAGAGCAGGGTCTGGGGCAGGCCGGTGGGCAGGTCGACCGCGTCGGCGAGGTCGTGGTGGACGAGGGTGAACTCGTCGACGCCGGGCCGGTAGAGGTCGCCGGCGGGTTCGACCCTGGCGGGGGCGGACGGGGCGAACTCGACGACGCGCATCAGTTCGGGGACGTCCACGTGCTTCGGGGTGAGGCCGCAGCGCAGGACGTTGTCGGAGTTCGCCATGACCTCGATCGCGAGGCCGCCGAGGTAGGAGTGCGGGACTCCGGCGTCGAGGAAGAGGGCCTCGCCGGGCTTCAGTTCGACGTGGTTGAGCAGGAGCGCGGCGAGGACGCCGGGGTCGCCGGGGTAGGCGCGGGCGATGTCGGCGTGGACGCCGGTGAGGGCCGGTTCGACCGCTTGGAGGATCGGAGCGGAGGCCGCGTCCAGCATCTCCGTGAGGACGGTGCGGAGGGCCTGCGCGGGCGGTGCGGTGCGGAGCGTCTCCGCCCAGGGGCGCAGCGCGGGGACGGCGAGGTCGTCGAGGAGGGCAGCCGTCGCGGTCGGCTCGCGGAAGCCGCAGAGGCCGTGGAAGTCGGTGAGGGCGCAGACCATCTCGGGCTTGTGGAAAGGGTCCTTGTAGGTGCGGGCGGGGTCGCCGATCGGGATGCCGCGTGCTTCTTCGGCGGCGAAGCCCGCCCGCGCCTGCGCCATGGTGGGGTGCACCTGGAGGGAGAGCGGTTTCTCGACCGCGAGCACTTTGAGCAGGTAGGGCAGCGTCGGGCCGAAGCGGGCCAGCGAGGGCGCGCCGAGCATCCCGGCCGGGTCGCGTTCGATGAGGACGTTGAGCGGCGTCCCGTCCACCGACGACGGGGCGGCCGGATGCGCGCCCGCCCACAGTTCGGCCTGCGGGCGCCCGGTCGGCGCGGTGCCGAGCAGCTCCGGCAACGCGGTGCGCGACCCCCAGTCGTAGGGCCGGATCACGGTGGACAGCGGCAGGGGCACCAACCCGCGCGTTCTCCTTACTCGGTGCGCCAAGTCGGGAGGTCGGCGCTCGTGGAGGACAGCGTACAAGCGCCGGGGGACGGCGGGCACTCGGCCGTCCGGGTGAACCGCGGCGGGCCGCCCCCCGAACTGCTGGGCGGGGGACGGCGTCCGGCGGGCCCGACCCTCTAGGATGAGCGCCGGGGGAGGTGGTGGACGTGGGCAAGCACAACAAGCCGGCGACGCGGTCGTGCCCCGGCTGCAACGGGACCGGGACCAGCACCGCCACCCATGAGCGCTGCAACGTGTGCCACGGCACAGGGCGCATCTGAGTTAGCGCCGTATCTGGACGAGCGTGATCAGCAGCACGGCGGCGCAGGACGCCCAGGCCAGCGCCGCGTAGCCGCCGGCCGACAGGACGGCGGTGGACGCCAGGCTCGCGGCGGCGGCGATCGTCCAGACGGCGGCGTCGACGGCGCCCTCGACGTGCGGGCGGTCCGCCTCGGGGAGGTCGCGGGCGAGCCGGCCGCTGCCGCCGACGAAGCACAGGTTCCAGCCGTAGCCGAGCAGGAACAGCGCCAGGGGGCGTCCCACGGAGCCGGTGGCGACGGCGGCGAGCGCGGTGGACAGCGCCAGGGTGAGCAGCCCGCCGACGATCACGGGACGGGCGCCGAAGCGGTCGAACAGGCGACCCGTCACGGGTGACAGCGCGAACATGCCGAGCGTGTGGGCGGACAGGGTCATCCCGACGGCGTCGAGGCCGTCGCCGTGCAGGTGCATGTCGAGCGGGGCGGCGGTCATGACGGCGACCATCACGACCTGCGCCGTCACCATCACCGTCAGCGCGGACCGCGCGGCGGGGGTCCGGATCAGCCTGCGGACGGGCACCGGTGGGGTGAGGGCGTCCGACCGTCCGCGCGGGGTGCCGGTGGCGGCGGCCGCGGCGATCGCGCAGGTGAGGACGGCGAGGAGGAACGGGCCGGTCAGGGAGGGAAGCCCTGCGTCGCCGGCGAGGGTGCCGGACGGGTCGAGCAGCAGCGGGCCGCCGACGGCGCCGGCCGCGGCCGACCACACCCCCAACCCCAAGGAGAACCCGCGCCGCCCCCCCCCCCCCCCCCCC
>NZ_JBFARO010000142.1:0-20092 GCF_040677125.1 Actinomadura sp. NPDC049382 | reverse complement strand
GCGGCGGCCGGCGGCCAGGTCGGCGACGGCCGCCGCCAGCGCCGCCGCCACGAACCCCAGCACGACGACCAGCCCGTGCCGGAACGCCGTCGCCCAGTCCCCGTGCGTGCTCGCCAGCGCGGCGAAGAACACCGCGCCGACGGCGGCGATGCCCATCGCGGTGCCGACCCGCTGGCCGGTCTGCAGGACGCCCGCCGCGCTGCCGCCCTCGGTGTAGTGGACCTCCGACAGCGTCAGCGTCTGGTTGGGGGCGATGACCAGGCCGGTGCCGAGCCCGGCGACCAGCAGCGGCCCCGCCGTGGCCCAGGCCACGCCCGGGCCCGGCCGCAGCTCGACGGCCAGCCACGCGGCGCCGAGGCCGATCAGCACCACGACCAGCCCGGCCGCGACGAGCGGCCGCCCGTAGCGGGTCACGACCCGGCCGCCGACCGCCGAGGCGAGCCCGGACCCGACCGCGAACGGCGTGATCGCGACGCCCGCGCCGAGCGCGCTGTAGCCGAGGCCGTTCTGCAGGTAGAGGGTGAAGATGAAGAAGACCGCGGTGAACCCGGCGAAGTACAGCAGCGCGATCGCCGTGCCGAGCGCGTAGGAGCGCAGCCGGAACAGCTCCAGGTCGACCATCGGGGTCCGCGCGCGGCGCTCCCACCAGGCGAACACGGCGATCAGCGCGGCGCCGGCGAGGACGAGCAGCCACTTCAGGCCGCCGTGCCACTGCCGCTCCTGCACGAACGGCAGCAGCACGCTCACGACGCCCGCGCCGAGCAGGAGGACGCCGAGCGGGTCGAGGCCCTGCCGCTCGCCGTAGATGGGGGCGGGCAGCAGCCGCCATGCCAGGAACAGCGCGGCCACCCCGACGGGGATGTTGACGTAGAACACCCACCGCCAGCCCTCCGCGTCGCCGCCGAGGGCGATCAGGGCGCCGCCGAGCAGCGGCCCCACGGCCGTCGCGACCCCGATGACGGCGCCGAGCGCGCCGAACGCCCGGCCCCGCTCCGCGCCCTGGAACAGCTGCTGGATGAGGCCCGCCACCTGCGGGTTGAGGATGCCGCCCGCGACGCCCTGCACGAGCCGGGCGAGGACGAGCAGCAGGATCGTCGGCGCCAGCCCCGCGCCCGCGCTCGCCAGCGTGAACAGCGCGAGGCCCGCCATGAACACCGCGCGGCGGCTGCGGGCGTCGCCGAGCCGCCCCGCCGGGACCAGGACGAGCCCGAACGTCAGCGCGTACCCCGACAGGATCCACTGCAGCTGCGCGTCGGAGGCGTCCAGCCCCGACCGGATCGACGGCAGCGCCACGTTGACGATGCTGACGTCCAGCAGCGTCATGAACGCCGCGACCAGGCACACCGACAGCGCCCGCCACCGGCGGCGGCCGTCCCCGCCCGGTGCCGGGTCGTCCGCGGGCTGTGTCCGCACTGCGGGCTCCTATCCGGAGATCACCGGGTGAAACACGGGGCGGGGGCGGCCCCGCCGCGCGGCTGTGCCACAGTGGCCGGATGACCGACCTGGCCCCGGGGACCGGCCCCGACGAACTGCTGTGCTCCGCCAAGGGCTGCCGCGCCGCCGCCGTGTGGGCGCTCCGCTGGAACAACCCGAAGATCCACACCCCGGACCGGCGGAAGATCTGGCTGGCCTGCGACGAGCACCGCGAGAGCCTGTCGGCGTTCCTGTCCCGGCGCGACTTCCTCAAGGACGTCGTGCCGGTCGCCGACCGCGACGCGCCGCCGGCGGGCTAGGCGCCGGCGGGCCAGGCGTCGGCGGGCTAGGCGTCGTCGAGGACGGGCTCCCCCGCCGGGCCGGGCACCTCCGGCTCCGGAGCGCGCTCCCGCCACGCCTCGGCCATCTCGGTGAGCCGGGCGGCGGCGTCCCGGGCGGGCGCGCCGCGCCCGACCGCGAGGCCCAGCAGGTACGCCGTCAGCGGCGCGCCGGGCCGCGCGACGCCGTGCGCGACGTCGCGGGCGAGGTCCAGGATCAGGCTCTGGTCGATGTCGCCGCGCTCCAGCCCCAGTTCGAGGCACGTCGCGTTGATCCAGTCCTCCAGCACCGACATGGCTCCCCCTTCACGCATGGTTGCGGACGACACCTCCCCACTCTCGCACGATCAAAGCAGCCGCTCGGCGGCGGCCAGCTCCTCGGGGGTGTCGCAGTCGTACCAGGCGGGGCGCGCGCCCGCCGGCAGCGCCACCGTCGCGGGGCCCAGGGGGCCGAGGACGCCCCGCAGGGACGCGCCCTCGTAGCCCTCCAGGGCGGTGCGCAGCGGGCCGGCCTGCCAGCAGCCGGCGAGCCACTGCTCGCGGCCCTCCCCGTCCAGCAGCACCGCGCCGGGCCGCTCCGCCGTCGCCGCCAGCAGCCGCGCGACGTGGGCGGGGCGCAGGAACGGCAGGTCGGCGGCCAGCAGTACCAGCCGCGGCGCGCGGACCTCGGCGAGGCCGGCGCGCAGCGCGGGCACCGGGCCGGCGCCGGGCGGGTCCTCGCGGACGACGACCGCGCCCGGCAGGACGTCCCGCCGCGGCCCCACCACGATCAGCCGGGACGCGCCGGCCGCCGCGGCCGCCGTCCATTCGAGAAGCGCGCGGCCGCCGACCCGCGCGGCGGGCTTGTCGGCGCCGAACCGGCGGGCCCGGCCCCCGGCGAGCAGGACCGCGTCGAACTCCACTCAGCCGCCGATCGCCGACATGGGGCGGGCCGGCTGCAGGAACGACGGGTCGTCGATGCCGTGCCCGGCGCGCTTGGCCCAGACCGCCTTGCGCCACCGGTCGGCCAGCTCGGTGTCGGTGGCGCCGCCGCGCAGCGCGTCGCGCAGGTTGGACTCCTCGGTGGCGAACAGGCAGTTGCGGACCTGCCCGTCGGCGGTGAGCCGCACCCGGTCGCAGGCGCCGCAGAACGGCCGGGTCACCGAGCCGATCACGCCGACCGTCGCCGGGCCGCCGCCGACCAGGAACGACTCGGCGGGGGCGCTGCCCCGGTCGTGCGCCGCGTCGGGGGCCAGGTCGAACGCGGCCGACAGCCGGTCCAGGATCTCGTCCGCGGTGATCATGTTCTCGCGGGTCCAGCCGTGCTGGGCGTCCAGCGGCATCTGCTCGATGAACCGCAGCCGGTAGCCGTGCTCCAGGCAGAACCGCAGCAGCGGCACCGCCTCGTGGTCGTTGATCCCGCGCATCAGCACCGCGTTGATCTTCACCGGCTCCAGGCCGGCGGCGCGCGCGGCGGCGAGGCCCTTCAGGACGTCGCCGAGCCGGTCGCGGTGCGCGAGCCGCTTGAACGTGGCGGGGTCGAGGGTGTCGAGGGAGACGTTCACCCGGTCCAGGCCCGCCTCGGCCAGCGGCGCCGCCAGCCGGTCGAGGCCGATGCCGTTGGTGGTGAGGGAGATCTGCGGGCGCGGCTCCAGCTCCGCCGTCCGCGCGACGATGCCGGGCAGGCCGCGCCGCAGCAGCGGCTCGCCGCCGGTGTAGCGGACCTCGGTGACGCCGAGGTCGCGGACGGCGAGGCCGACCAGCCGGGCCACCTCGTCGTCGGTGAGCAGCTCCGGCTTGGGCAGCCAGTCCAGCCCCTCGGGCGGCATGCAGTAGGAGCACCTCAGGTTGCAGCGGTCGGTGAGCGAGACCCGCAGGTCCGTCGCGGTACGGCCGAAGGTGTCGACCAGCACGGGCGCCCCTTCCTGCTGGCCGGCGGCCGGGTTCGCGGCCCGCCGGAGGTTGCGGTCGGTCCCACCAGCCTATTGCGGCATTTGACGATCCGGCGCATCGCGTTGGACCGTGACGTTCTGCCGAGCGACAGGGAGGCCGGAGTGACGACGGTACGCGAGTGGGAGTTCGCCGGGACGCGGGGAGCGGTCACCGCCCGGATCTGGGCGGACGGCGAGCCGCGCTACGTCGCCGTGCTCGTGCACGGCTACGGCGAGCACCTCGGCCGCTACGACCACGTCGCGGACGTCCTCGTCCGGCACGGCGCGGTCGTGTGCGGGCCGGACCACATGGGCCACGGCCGGTCCGCCGGCGACCGCGTGCTGATCGAGGACTACGAGGACGTCGTCGCCGACCTGCACACGGTGGTGGAGTCGGCGCGCGGCGACCACCCCGGCCTGCCCGTCGTCATGATCGGGCACTCGATGGGCGGGCTGATCGCGGCCCGGTACGCGCAGCTGCACGGCGCCGGGCTCGCCGCGCTGGTGCTGTCGGGGCCGGTGCTCGGCCGCTGGCACGCCGTGGACGAGCTGCTCCCCCTGGCGGAGATGCCGGACGCGCCCATCGACACCGCCACGCTGTCGCGCGACCCCGCCGTGGGCGAGGCGTACACCGCGGACCCGCTGGTCTGGCACGGCCCCTTCAAGAAGGCCACCATCGAGGCCCTGGACGCGGCGCTGCGCCGCGTCAACGAGCACGGCTCGCTCGGCGCGCTGCCGGTGCTGTACGTGCACGGCGACGCCGACGAGCTCGTCCGGCCGGCCGACACCCGCACCGGCATCGAGGCGATCCGCGGCGAGGGCCTCACCGAGCGGCTCTACCCGGGCGCCCGCCACGAGGTGTTCAACGAGACCAACCGGGACGAGGTCCTCGCCGACGTCACCGCCTTCATCGACCGCGCCCTCGGGTCCGTCAGGGCCTGAGGGCGAAGAACGCCCTCACGCGGCGCCGGTGGTAGTCGTGGTCGTCGGCGTCGTGCGCGGCGCCCCGGCGCCGGGCGTGCTCGAAGTAGGCGGCCTCGCGGCGCAGCCGGTGCCTGATGAGCTGGACGACCGTCTCGTCGTCCATGTCCCCGGCGGTCCCGCCGGCCTCGTGGTAGTCCGCGATGAAGCGGCGGCACCGGCCGGGGGCGTCGCCGTACTCGTCGGCCCATTCGAGCGCGGCGGAGGCCACCTCCAGTTCGGGTGCGCCGACGATGGCCTCGTCCCAGTCCAGGACGGCCACCAGCCGGCCGTCCCGGGCGAGGGTGTTCCCGGCGTAGTAGTCCCCGTGAAGGGGCTGCCGCGCGGGGTTGCGGTGGTGGAACTCGGCCAGCCAGCGGTCCAGTCCCGGATCGGCGAGTGCGGGGACGTCGTGCGGTGGCTCGCCGTACAGGCCGATCTCCACGAACGCCGTCACCGGGCGCGGCGGCGGCCGGTGGGAGGCCAGTGCGCGGTGCAGCCGCGCCAGGAGCCGCGCGCCCTGCGCCCGCATCTCGGGGACGTCCGCGTCGGGCCACTCCCCCTCGACGTGGCGCCACACCGACACTGGGCGGCCGTCGATCCGGACGACCGTGGCGCCGTCGCGGGCGCGCAGGGGAGCCACCGCCTCCGGCATGGTGGCGGCGGCGTGGAGGGCGATGGAGTGGCACCATTCGGCCTCGGCGGTCGTCCGCGTCGCGGGACCGACGCGGACGACGAGGCCGTCCACCCGGTACGCCGCCGATTCCTCCCCGCCGTACAGCCGTACCGGATCCCCTTGGAGGGGCCGTCCCCATGCTTCGCCGACCGCGCGTCGCATGGGGACGGTCAGAGGCGTCTCCACGAAAGGCATCACAACGATCTACAGCAACGCGCCCGGTGCCGCAAAAGGGCACCCCTTCGCCGGACGCGTCAACCCTTGACGCAGATGAGCTGGCGCAGGCGCGCGACGACCTCGACCAGGTCGGACTGGGCCTCGATGACCTCTTCGAGGTCCTTGTAGGCGCCGGGGATCTCGTCGACGACGCCGCCGTCCTTGCGGCACTCGACGCCCCGGGTCTGCTCGATCAGGTCGTCCACGGTGAAGCTCTTGCGGGCCTTGTTGCGGCTCATCCGGCGGCCCGCGCCGTGGGAGGCGGAGTTGTAGGCGGTCTCGTTGCCGAGGCCGCGCACGATGTAGGTGCCGGTCGCCATCGAGCCCGGGATGATCCCGAGGTCGCCGCGGCCCGCCCTGATCGCGCCCTTGCGGGTGACCAGCAGTTCCTCGCCGCCGTACTTCTCCTCCGCCACGTAGTTGTGGTGGCAGGAGATGACCTCGCCCCAGCGGCAGCGCTTCTCGCCGAACCGGTTGGTCACGACGTTCTGCGCGAGCGCCATCATGACGGCGCGGTTGCGGCGCGCGTACTCCTGCGCCCAGAACAGGTCGTGGCGGTAGGCGTCCATCGTGTCGGTGCCGGCCAGGAACACCGCGAGGTCGGGGTCCGGCAGGTCCTGGTTGTGGGGCAGCTTGCGGGCCGCCTCGATGTGGTGCTCGGCGAGCTCGTTGCCGATGTTGCGCGACCCCGAGTGCAGGACGAGCCAGATCGCGCCCTTGTCGTCGGCGCACAGCTCCAGGAAGTGGTTGCCGCCGCCGAGGGTGCCCATCTGCTGGCGGGCGCGGCCGAAGCGGGCGCGGACCGCCGGGTGCAGGTCGTCGAACTGCTTCCAGAACGCGTACCAGCCGCGCTCCTTGAGGTTCGGCAGCGCGGACGGGTCGACGGCCTGCTTGTGGGAGCCGCGCCCGACCGGGATCGCCTTCTCCAGCCGGTGCCGGATGCCGGCCAGGTCGTCGGGCATGTCCTCCACGGTGAGGGACGACTTGACCGCGGTCATCCCGCAGCCGATGTCGACGCCGACCGCCGCCGGGGACACCGCGTCCTTCATCGCGATGACCGAGCCGACCGTCGCGCCCTTGCCGTAGTGGACGTCGGGCATGACCGCGAGGCCCTCCACCCACGGCAGGGCGGAGACGTTGCGGAGCTGGTCGAGGGCGATGTCCTCGACCGTGTCGGGGGCGGTCCACATCCGGATGGGCACGCGGCCGCCCTTGAGCGTCTGGTACGGCACGCCATCTCCTTGATCGTCGGGAACCGGACCGCGATCCATGAGGCCAGAAACACCGGCCGCCGTACAACCGGTTTTCCCGTCCTGGAGGGGTTTACGACCGTTCGGCGCCGCGGCGTTCGGTGAGTCCGCGCCGGTCGAGGTGGCGCAGCAGCGCGACGGCGACGCGGCGGCCGGTGCCGAGGGCCTCGGCGGCCTGGCCGGGCGTGAACGGCTGCGGCAGGGCGTCCAGGACCCGCAGCGCGGCCAGGTCGGCGCCCGGCGCCAGCACGATCTCCCCGGCCCCGCCGTCATCCGCCCCGTCCTTGCCCGCCTCCTTGCCCGTCCCGTCCTTGCCCGCGTCGTCGTGGACGCGCAGGACGGCGCCCGCGCGCTCGGCGGCGTCGAGCAGCTCCCCGGTGAGGCCGAGCTCGCGGAGGCGCTCGGCCGACGGCGGCGCGAAGGGGGCGACGGCGAGGTCGGCGCGGAGCCGGTCGACGGCGCCGGCCCAGGGCGGCGGGGGCTCCGCGGCGATCGCCGCGGGGGCGGCCGGGCGCGGGTCGGCCTGCGCCGGCGGCTCGGGCGGCGGGCCGTAGACGCGCCCCGCGTCCACCCGCAGCGGCGGCCTGACCAGCGCGGCGACGAGCTGCCGGGCCGGCAGGCCGAGCCGCAGCCGGACGGTCTCCAGCGGGATGCCGGGCGCGTGCGGGCTGCCCGCGGCGTGCCGGGACGCCTCCTCGGCGAGCCGGTCGAACAGCGCCGACCAGTGCGCCGGGTCGGCGAGCCACTCGCCGTTCAGCGCGACGGCGTCCGGCGGCGGCGCGCAGCCCATCAGCGACAGCTCCGAGCGCCGCAGCACGCCGTGCCGGCGCAGCACGACCGCGCCGTCCGGCCGGTCCGGCCAGGACGCCAGCTCGCGGGCGCGGGCCGCGCCGGCGCCGCGCCGCACCAGGGTCGGCGGCCGGACGTCCAGCACGCTCACCCCGGCCATCGAGCGGCGCGCCGGGTCGCGCAGGACGCCGGTGTCGCCGAGGTGCAGGGCGAGCCGGGTGTTCAGGGTCAGCCGGGCGGTGTCGGGGCCGAGCGGGCGCAGCCGGACCGGGACGGCGGCGGTCCCGAGGTGCAGCGTCATCTGCCGGGCGAGCCGCCCCGACGCCGCGCCGAACCGGGTGCGGACGTCGACGCAGGTGGTGTGGGTCCAGGCGCCGGGCGTGACCAGGGCCATGCCGGGGTCGACGCGGCCGGCGTCGCGGAGCGTCAGCACGACCCGGGAGACCCCGCCGACGGACTCGCGCGGCGCGCCGGCGCTGCCGATGGTGCGGACGCGGACGCGCTCCCCGGCGGGCATGAGCAGCAGCTCGTCGCCCACGGCGACGGTCCCGGCGGCGAGGGTGCCGGTGACGGCGGTCTGCCGCCCGGCGGTGATGGCGTGGTCCACCCACAGCCGCACCGGGGCGGCCGGGTCGGGGACGGGCAGCCGGCCCGCGAGCCGGTCGAGGGCGGCGGCCAGTTCGGGCACCCCGGCGCCGGTGGCGGCGCTGACGGCGACGGCCTCCACGCCCTTCAGCGGGGTGCCGGCGAGCCGCTCGCGGACCTGCCGGAGCGCGAGCCGGGCGTCGGCGGCGTCGGCCTTGGTGACCGCGAGGACGCCGAACCGGACGCCGAGCGCGCCGAGGGCGTCCAGGTGCTCGGCGGTCTGCGGCATCCACCCCTCGTCGGCGGCGACGGCGAGCAGCGCCGCGGGCGCCGGCGCGGCGCCCGCGAGCATGGCCGGGAGCGACCGCTCGTCGCCGGGGACGTCGACGAACGCGACGCGCCGCCCCGAGGGCAGCTCCGTCCAGGCGCCCGTCTCGCCGGGCTCCTTGCCGGTGAGGGCGCGCACGAGCGCCGACTTGCCGTGCCCACCGTGACCGGCGGTGGTGACGACCTGCATCAGCGTCCTCTCCGGGCCGGGACGCGGAAGGCCGTGCGGGGGGATGCATCGCGGGGGTTGCGCAGACGAAGGTCCACGGAAGGCAACCCTAGGGACGCCGGGGCCCGGCGTCGAACCCGGTCCGGCCGGTGCGGGGCGCGGACACGCCCACCGGCCCCACCTCGACCACAAACGACCAGAAATCGACTCCGAATCGGTCCCGTCGGGAACCGCACCCGCGGTGGAGCATGAGCGAAACGGCCGATCTATGCTTACTTTCTCTAAGTAAGTACAGAGCGGACGGGAGCACGCCGCGCGGCCGGGCCGCCGCCGACCGGACGTCACGATCGCCCCTCGGGAGGTTCGCATGACCGGCGCCCCGGCCACGGCGCGCACCGCGACCGGGCCGCTTCCCGCGGGACCCGCGCGCACCGGCCGCATCCTGCTCGCGCTCGCGGCCGCCGGGATGGTCGTGTCGGTGCAGCAGACCCTGGTGCTGCCGCTGCTGCCCCAGTTCATGGTCCGCTTCGACGCCCCGATCACCGACGTGACGTGGGTGTTCACCGCGTCGCTGCTGACCGGCGCGGTCGCCACCCCGCTGCTGACGCGGTTCGGCGACATGTACGGCAAGAAGCGGATGATCCTGCTCGCGCTGGTGCTGCTGCTGGCCGGCTCGGCGGTGTGCGCTGTGTCGTCCTCGCTGCCGGTGCTCATCGCCGGGCGCGCGCTGCAGGGCGTGTCGTCCTCGATGATCCCGCTCGCCATCGGCATGATCCGGGACGCGTTCCCGCGCGAGCGGATCACCACCGCGATCGGCATCGTCAGCGCCACCATGGGCGTCGGCGGCAGCGCCGGCATGATCGTGACGGGGCTGATCGCGGCCCGCACCGACAGCCACCACCCGGTCTTCTGGATCACCGCGGCGCTGGCCGCCGGCGCGCTGGCGCTGGTCGCGGTGCTCGCCCGCGACGTCGGCGTGCGGGCCGGCGGCCGGCCCGACTTCGCGGGCGCGGTCCTGCTCGCCGCGTGGCTGGTGTGCCTGCTGCTCGCCATCAGCGAGGGCAACGCGTGGGGCTGGACGTCCGGCGGCGTACTCGGGCTGTTCGGCGCCGCCGCCGCGCTGTGCGCGGTGTGGGTCGCGGTGCAACTGCGGGTCCGCGCCCCGCTGGTGCGGCTGGCCCTGCTGGTCGGGTCGCGGTCGCTGTCGGCGAACGTCGCCTCGGCGCTGCTCGGGTTCTCGATGTTCGCCGCGTTCACGCTGATCGCCGGGTTCGTGCAGGCGCCGTCGGCGGAGTTCGGGTACGGGCTGGACGGCTCGGTGCTGGACGTCGGCCTCTACATGCTGCCGAGCACCGTCACGATGCTGGTGTTCTCGGCGCTGGCGGGGCGGATCGCGGCGCGGCTCGGCCCCGCCTACACGCTCGCGACGGGGTCGGCGTTCGCCGGGCTGTGCTACGTGTGGCTGGCGGTGTCCAACTCGCACGTGTACGACATGCTCGCGTTCAGCGCCATCCAGGGCATCGGGTTCGGGATCGCCTACGCGGCGCTCGGGACGCTCGCCGTCCAGCACGTGCCGATGGACCAGAGCGGCATCGCCAGCGGCATCAACTCGCTCGTCCGCACCACCGGCGGCGGCGTCGCGGGCGCCGTGACCGCGTCGATCCTGGCCGGGCGGGTGATCGCGGGGACGGACGTGCCGACGCTCGGCGCGTACGAGTTGTGCTTCTGGATCGTCGCGGCGGGCGCCTTCGCGGCCGCGCTCGTCGCCGTCGCGCACGGCCTGCGCCACCCCGACTGACGGCCCCGCGCAGGGGCCCCGGAGACGGGCACGGAGACGGGCGCGGTGACGGGCCGGGCGGCGCGGGCTCTTGACGAACCGGCCCCGGGGCATGCCCTATAGGGGTGCGGCCCGGTTTCGCGAACCGGGCCTCAGCGCACACCTGGGTCATGGAGAAGACAGGGCCACGGAGCACACAGGGCCGCGGAGCGACCGGCCGGAGGCCCGCCACCGGGAGGACGACATGGGCGCCTACGCGGCCGCGTACGAACGCAGCATCGCCGACCCGACCCGCTTCTGGGGGCTGGCGGCGCGCGACGTCCGCTGGCTCGTCCCACCGGACCGGGTCCTGGACGACGGGGCGCCGCCGTTCTACCGCTGGTTCACCGGCGGCGAGCTGAACACCTGCGACAACGCGCTGGACCGGCATGTGGAGGAGGGCCGCGGCGACCAGCCCGCGCTGATCTACGACAGCCCGGTCACCGGGACCGTCCGCACCTACAGTTACCGGGAGCTGACGGGCCTCGTCGCGCGGTTCGCCGGGGCGCTGCGCGCGCAGGGCGTCGACCGCGGCGACCGGGTCGTCATCTACCTGCCGATGGTGCCGGAGGCGGTCATCGCGATGCTGGCGTGCGCCCGGCTCGGCGCGGTGCACTCGGTCGTGTTCGGCGGGTTCGCGGCGCGGGAGCTGGCCGTCCGCATCGACGACGCCCGGCCCAAGGCGGTCGTGTCGGCGTCGTGCGGGATCGAGGCGGGCCGGGTCGTCGCCTACAAGCCGCTGCTCGACCAGGCGCTGGACATGGCGCGGCACAAGGTCGAGCGGTGCGTGATCCGGCAGCGCGAGCAGCTGCACGCCGACCTCGTCCGGCCCCGGGACGTGGAGTGGGACGAGGCGGTCGCCGCCGCCGAGCCCGCCGAGTGCGTGCCCGTCGCCGCCACCGACCCGCTCTACATCCTCTACACCTCGGGGACGACCGGGCGGCCGAAGGGCGTCGTCCGCGACAACGGCGGGCACGCGGTGGCGCTGCGCTGGTCGATGGAGAACGTGTTCGGCGTCGGGCCCGGCGACGTGTTCTGGGCCGCGTCCGACGTCGGCTGGGTCGTCGGGCACTCCTACATCGTGTACGCGCCGCTGCTGACCGGCTGCACGACCGTCCTGTACGAGGGCAAGCCGGTGGGGACGCCGGACGCGGGCGCGTTCTGGCGCGTCGCGGCGCAGCACCGGGTGAAGGCGCTGTTCGCCGCGCCGACGGCGATCCGGGCGATCAAGAAGGAGGACCCGGAGGGCGCGCTGCTCGCCGGGCACGACCTGTCGGCGCTGGACACGCTGTTCCTCGCCGGGGAGCGCCTCGACCCCGACACCTACCGGTGGGCGTCGCGGGTCCTGGACCGGCCGGTGATCGACCACTGGTGGCAGACCGAGACGGGCTGGCCGATCGTGGCGAACCTGCGCGGGCTGGAGCCGATGCCGGTCAAGGCGGGCTCGCCCTCGGTGCCGGTGCCCGGCTACGACGTGCGGATCCTCGGCCCGGACGGCGGGTCGGTGCCGGCCGGCGCCGACGGCGACATCGCGATCCGGCTGCCGCTGCCGCCCGGGACGCTGCCGACGCTGTGGCAGGACGACGAGCGGTTCGTCGAGTCGTACCTGACGAAGTTCCCGGGGCACTACCTGACCGGCGACGGCGGGCACGTCGACGAGGACGGCTACGTGTGGGTGATGGGCCGCACCGACGACGTCATCAACGTCGCCGGGCACCGGCTGTCCACCGGGACGATGGAGGAGGTCATCTCCTCGCACCCGGCCGTCGCCGAGTGCGCGGTCATCGGCGTCGAGGACGCGCTGAAGGGGCAGGTCCCGCGCGGGCTGGTCGTGCTCAAGAGCGGCGTCCTCGCCGAGCCGGCGGAGCTGGCCGCCGAACTGGTCGGGATGGTCCGCGAGCAGGTCGGGCCCGTCGCCGCGCTGAAGGAGATCGCGGTCGTCCCGGCGCTGCCGAAGACCCGCTCGGGCAAGATCCTGCGGGGCGTGATGCGGGGCATCGCCGACGGGCGCGAGGTGACCGTCCCGTCCACGATCGAGGACCCCGACGTGCTGGACGAGCTGCGCCCCGTCCTGCGGAGGCCGTGACCGCGCGGGTCGGTGTGCGCTAGGGCCGGTGTGCGCTAGGGCCGGTGTGCGCTAGGGTCGGCGGGCGCTACGGCCGGGGGCCGGTCCGCTTGGGCCACAGGGCCGCGACCAGGCACACGCCGGCCGCCGCCAGCACGATCTGCAGGACGGTCTCCCAGGGGCTCCAGCCGCTGCCGGTGAGGCCGAACACCTGGGCCAGCCCCGTCCCGGCGAACGCCGCGACGACGCCGGTCGCCATCAGCAGCCAGACCGGCATGCCCGGCCGTCCGGGCGCGATCAGCCGCCCGAGGATCCCGATCACCGCGCCCAGGACGACGGCGGCCGCGAGCCCGGTGATGGTCATGTCGGCGTGCGCTCCTTCGCTCCCCCGCCCCGCCGGAGCGGTAGCCCCTCCCCTACCCGCGTCGCGGGCGGCGACACGGGCGGCGACACGGGCGGCGACACGGGCGGCGAGGGTCAGCGGACGACGAGGGTGCGCCGCTCCCGCGCGACCAGTTCGCCGATCACCGGGGCGCCCGGGACCTCCCCGGCGACCAGCAGCCCGCCGGAGGTCTGCGCGTCGGCCAGCAGCAGCCGCTCCTCCTCGCCGATGCGGCGAAAGTCGGTGTGCGGGGACACCCACGCCAGGTTGCGCCGCGTCGCGCCGGGCACGAACCCGTCCCGGACGGCGGCCCGCGCCCCGTCCAGGTAGGGGACGGCGGCGGCGTCGACGACGGCCGTGACGCCGCTCGCCCGCGCCACCTTGTACAGGTGGCCGAGCAGCCCGAACCCGGAGACGTCGGTCGCGCACGCGGCGCCGCGCTCCAGCGCGGCGATCCCCGCGTCGGCGTTGAGCCGCGTCATCGTCTCCACCGCGTGCGGGAACACCTCGCCGGTCGCCTTGTGCCGGGCGTTGAGCACGCCGAGGCCGAGCGGCTTGGTCAGCGACAGCGGGACACCGGGTCGGCCGGCGTCCAGCCGCAGCAGCCGGTCCGGGTCGGCGATCCCGGTGACGGCGAGCCCGTACTTGGGCTCGGGGTCGTCGATGCTGTGCCCGCCCGCGATCGCGCAGCCGGCGAGCGCCGCGGCGTCCCGGCCGCCGCGCAGCACCTCGCGGGCGAGTTCCGCGGGCAGCGCGTCGACGGGCCAGCCGAGCAGGTTGACGGCCATCAGGGGCTCGCCGCCGACCGCGTAGACGTCGGAGAGGGCGTCGGCGGCGGCGATGCGGCCCCAGTCGTAGGCGTCGTCGACGACGGGGGTGAAGAAGTCGGCGGTGGAGACCACGGCCCGGCCGCCGTCGATCCGCAGCACGGCCGCGTCGTCGCCGTCCGGCCCGCCGACCAGCAGGGCGTCGTCCCCGCCGGTGAGGCCGGTCACGACCCGCTCCAGCACCCCGGGCGGAATCTTGCAGGCGCAGCCGCCGCCGTGCGCGTACTGCGTCAGGCGGGCGACGGGGGCGAGGCTGGTCACCCGCACGATTTAACGCACAACTATCGCAAATGATCAAGAAACGGACAGTACGGGGGCGGTCACCGAACGGCGAACATCCCGCCCGACCAGCGCGGAAAACCGCGAACCCCTTGTCCGAACCCCGTTCGGCATGATGCGATTCCCCCTCTGCAAGTCATCACTTACTTCAAGGGGCGACATGGGGATTCCAGACAAACCGGCCGAGCGGAGCTCGTCGTCTGAACGGCGGCGGGAGGGGGCTGGAGGACGGGAGGCCGAGCTGGATCAGGCCGTGGCGGGGCAGACGGTCTGCACGAACCTGGCGGCGACCGTCGAGCGGCACGGCGGCCGGCCCGCCTACGCCGACCGGATCGACGGCGAGTGGCGCACCCTGACCTGGGCCGACACCCGGACCCGGGCGCTGGAGGCGGCGGCCGGGTTCGCCGCGCTCGGCCTGGAGCCCGGCGACGTGGTCGCGCTGATGATGCCGAACCGCTCCGAGCACGTCCTCGCCGACCTCGGCGCCGTGCACGCCGGCGGCGTCCCGACCACCGTGTACGCGACGCTCGCGCCCGACCAGATCGCGTTCGTGGCCGGGGACTGCGCCGCCAGGTACGCCGTCCTGGACGGCAGGGCCCAGCTCGACCGCTGGCAGCCCGTCCTCGACCGGCTGCCCGACCTGCGCAAGGTCATCGTGGTGGACGCCGCCGCCTGCCCGGACGGCGACCGCTACCTCAGCTGGGAGGCGTTCACCGCGCTCGGCCGCGAGCGGCTCGCCGCCGACCCGGCCGGCATCGAGCGCCGCTGGCGGGCGGTCAAGCCCGAGGACACCGTGACGCTCCTCTACACCTCCGGCACCACCGGCGACCCCAAGGGCGTGCTGATCACCCACTCGATGGTGCTGCACGAGGCCGAGATGGTGGAGCGCAGCTCCGTGCTGCCCGAGCACCCGGCCGGGGTCTCCTACCTGCCGTTCGCGCACATCGCCGACCGCGTCCTCAGCTACTACCTGCCGATTCGGCTGGCGTCCCACGTCCACTTCTGCCCCGACCCCGCCCAGCTCACCAGCGTCCTCGCCGAGGTGCGGCCGCACTCCTTCTTCGGCGTGCCCCGCGTCTGGGAGAAGATCATGGCGGGCATCCAGGCGGTGCTGTCGGCCGAGCAGGACGAGGCCAAGAAGCAGGCGGTCGCCGCCGCCCTGGAGGCCGGCCGCGCCTACGTCACCGCCCAGGAGTTCGGCAACACCCTCACCCCCGAGATCACCGCCGCGTTCGAGCGGGCCGATCGGGCCGTCCTCACCCCCATGCGCGCGCTGCTCGGGCTGGACCGCGTCCGGCAGGCCTCCAGCGCCGCCGCGCCGCTGCCGGTGGAGGTCGCCCGGTTCTTCTCCGGCCTCGGCCTGAAGATCTTCGACGCCTACGGGATGACGGAGACGACCGGCGCCATCACCGCCAACCTCGCCGACTCCTTCAAGCTCGGCACCGTCGGCCGCCCGTTCGCCGGGGTGGAGCTGAAGCTCGCCGAGGACGGCGAGATCCTCGTCCGCGGCGCCACCTGCACCCCCGGCTACCTGAACCGGCCGGACGCCACCGCCGACCTCATCGACGCCGACGGCTGGGTGCGCACCGGCGACGTCGGCCGCCTGGACGCCGACGGCTTCCTCACCGTCGTCGACCGCAAGAAGGAGCTGATCATCACCGCGGGCGGGGAGAACATCGCCCCGTCCCTGATCGAGAACCACCTCAAGGAGCACCCGCTCATCGGGCAGGCGCTCGCCTTCGGGGACCGGCGCCCCTACGTGGTCGCCCTCATCACCCTGGACGGCGAGGTCGCCCCCGTCTGGGCCGCCGCCCACGGCATCGACACCACCGACCTCGCCGCCCTCGCCGAGCACCCCGTCGTGCGGGAGGAGGTCGCGAGGGCCGTCGAGGACGCCAACGCCCGCCTCGCCCGCGTCCAGCAGGTGAAGAAGTGGCGGCTGCTGCCCGCCGAGTGGACCGCCGAGAGCGAGGAGCTCACCCCGACGCTCAAGCTCAAGCGCCGCGTCGTGCACACCAAGTACTCGCCCGACATCGACGCCCTCTACGCGGGCTAAGATCATCGGCGGAGGCGTGTGAGCGCCTGGTGGCCTCCCCGGCCTTCAAAGCCGACGGTCCCGAGGATCTCGGGACGGCGGGTTCGATTCCCGTACGCCTCCGCCACCCGGCGTCCCCCCGCCCGCGGGCGGGGGGACGCGGCGGCACGTGGGCACCGGCGTAGCGTGGGGGGTATGAGGCGCCGGAAGATCGCCTACGGGATCATGATGGGGACGTGCCTCCTGCTGTTCGTGCTGGCCTGGGCCGTCGTCCGGCACTGGTCGCACGCCGCCGCGATCGCGATGTCGGTCGCGGCGCTCATCATCCCGCCGTTCGCGGCGATCGTGGCGAACTGGAACATCGACCGCCGCGACTGACCTCCCCCCGGGCCGCGCCGGCGTGCCCGGCGCTACTCGCCGCCCTTCGGCTGCGGCGGCTCCTTCATGCTGAAGCGGACCTGGTCGCCCTCGACCGCGGTGACGGTGACGATCAGCGGGTAGGCGCCGCCCTTGGCGTCGTGGACGACGCACTCGATCGTGGTGCCGATCTCGCCCTTGAGGTCCTCCGGGCAGTCGGCCGTCGCCGGGCCGATGCCGCCGTCGTCGAAGGGCGGGCCGAACTTGGCGACGATCTGCTTCTCCACCGCGTCGGCGGAGACGGTCTTCGTCACCTCGCAGGCGGCGGTGGTCAGCGCCAGGGCGCCGATGAGGGCGGGTACGGCAAGGTACTTGCGCATCGGTGTCGTGCTCCCCGTGTTCCTGTGCGTGGCTGTGCGTACGCGGTCGTGCGTACATGGCTGTGCGTACATGGCTGTGCGTACGTGGTCGTGCGTGTGGCCGGCCGGCGCTCCGGTCCCCTGTGGGGCGCCGTTGGTACGTTCCGATGGTCGGTCCCCGGCCGCCCCGGGCACCAGGGCGCCCCGTCCCGAGAAGAAAGGGACCAAAAAGGGGACAGAGCGGATCGAACTTTTCGTTACTCATGGGTATCCGGGGTACGGTCACGGCATGGGGCGGATCACCGTGCGCAAGCCCGTGCTGCGGGTGACCACGACCGGCGCGCGGGGCCGCCGGCCGGACACGCTCGCGGTGGAGGAGCCGCTGGAGATCCGCGTCGCCGGCAAGCCGCTCACGATCACGATGCGCACCCCGGGCCACGACTTCGACCTCGTCGCCGGCTTCCTGGCGGCCGAGGGCGTCATCGGGGACGCGGGCGACCTCGCCGCCATGCGCTACTGCGCCGACACCGCCGAGCAGAACACCCTCGACGTCGCGCTGGCGCCCGGCGTGGCGCCGCCGGACGACTCGATGACCCGCGCGTTCACGACGACGAGCGCGTGCGGCGTGTGCGGGAAGTCCAGCATCGAGTCCCTGCGCGCCGACCGGCCGTACGAGGTCGGGGCCGACCCGCTGCGGATCGCGCCCGAGGTGCTGGCGGTGCTGCCGGAGCGGCTGCGGAAGGCGCAGCGGGTGTTCGACCGGACGGGCGGGCTGCACGCGGCCGGGCTGTTCGGCGCCGGCGGCGAGCTGCTGGCGGTGCGCGAGGACGTCGGGCGGCACAACGCGGTCGACAAGGTCGTCGGGTGGGCGCTGCGGCAGGGGCGGCTGCCGCTGGCCGGAACGGTCCTGATGGTGAGCGGGCGCGCGTCGTTCGAGCTGACGCAGAAGGCGATGACCGCGGGCGTCCCGGTGCTGGCCGCGGTGTCGGCGCCGTCGTCGCTGGCGGTGGAGCTGGCCGAGGACGCCGGCATGACCCTGGTCGGCTTCCTGCGCGGCGAGACCATGAACGTGTACGCGGGAGCGGAGCGAATCGCCCTGTGAAGGGCGCCACTTGTCATCACGGGGCTAAAACCAAGCGGTAACTTGTTGGTTCGGACCCAAGAAACCGCACCCTCCGCAAGAGTTGACTGTCGCCTCAACGCACACACGCGCGCGCGGAGAGCGAGGACGGCATGACGAGGCCCCTGACAGGCGGCGCACCGGCGACCGGAATCGACGAGCGCCACCCGCCGATCAAGCCTCGGCGGGTGAGCTTCGACTGGTCGGCGACGCCCCTGCACTGGGTGCCGGGCGACCCGGTCGCCACGCACATCATCAACTCGTTCCACATCGTCCTGCCGGAGGGCGAGAAGTGGTTCATCCAGTGCGTCAAGGACGCCCGTCCCCATATCAAGGACGAGCGGCTGCTGGAGGAGATCAAGGGGTTCATCGGCCAGGAGATGGTGCACGCCCGGTCCCACCAAGGCGTGCTGGACCAGATCTTGGAGGCCAACGGCATCGACGTCTCCCGGATCACGGACGCGGCCGCCAAGGGCAACGCCGAGCGGCCCGCGCAGATGGCGGCGCTGAAGGAGCGGAACCCGCGGGCCTGGCGGCGCCGGCTGCGGTTCGAGCTGGCCGCCGTCGCCTCGATCGAGCACTACACCGCCGTCCTCGGTCAGTGGATCATGGACAACGAGCGGTTCGAGAAGGCCGGCGTGGACCCGACCATGCTGGACCTGCTGCGCTGGCACGGGGCCGAGGAGGTCGAGCACCGGTCGGTGGTGTTCGACGTCTACAAGGCCATGGGCGGCCGCTACCCGACGCGCGTCGCGGCCTGGGTGGTGTCGCTGTTCTTCCTGTACTGGGCGCTGATCGGCGGGTCGCTGTACCTGCTTAAGCAGGACCCGACCATCAAGAAGCGGGTGACGCCGCTGCGGGTGTACCGCTCCTACCGGCGGTCGGTCCGGCTAGGGCACGTGCCCGGCATCTTCAAGCTGCTGCTCGGCGAGGCGCCCGTCTACCTGAAGCCGAACCACCACCCCTCGAAGGTGTGCTCGACCCCGCGCGCGCTTGAGTACCTGATGCAGTCCCCGGCGGCGAAGGCCGCGGGCTACGACCCGTACTAGCGCTCCGCCCACTCCCCTGCCGTCCCTGCCCGAGGGCCCGTACCGCCGCGCCGTACGGGCCCTCGTTCTCCGCGGGTCCTTCTTCTCCATGCGTGGCGGGGCTCACGCCGCGTCCCCTTGACCCCGGGGCGATTCGGCGATTTATTACCAAGATGTCTAATAAAGCGGTCGGCGGCCCCCCGGCCCGCAGGCGCCGGGTCCGCGGCGACGGCGTCGACCTCGCCGTCTACGAGCAGGGCGACCCCTCGCGTCCCACGGTGCTGCTCGTCCACGGCTACCCCGACACCCACGCGGTGTGGGACGAGGTGGCCGAGCTGCTCGCCGGGCGGTTCCACGTCGTCCGCTACGACGTGCGCGGCGCGGGCGCGTCGTCGCGGCCGTTCGGCCGCAGGCGCTACACCTTCGACTACCTGATGTCCGACATGAGGGCCGTGCTGGACGCCGCCGCGCCCGAGCGCAGGGTGCACCTCGTCGGGCACGACTGGGGATCGATCCAGGGGTGGGAGGCGGCGTGCACCATGCCGGACCGCTTCGCCTCCTTCACCTCCATCTCCGGCCCCTGCCTGGACCACGTCGGGCACTGGATGCGGCGCAACCTCACCCGCCCCACCCCGGCCAACCTGCGCCGGGCCATGGGCCAGGGCCTGCGGTCCTGGTACATCTACGCCTTCCAGACGCCGGTCCTGCCGGAACTGCTGTGGATGGCCGGGATGACCAAGCCGTTCAACCTCGCACTGGCCCTGGGCGAGGGCGTCCCGCCGCGCCCCGGGCACCCCGCCCGGACCATGGCGCGCGACGCCGCGGCCGGCGTCGGCCTGTACCGGGCGAACATGCTGCGGGGGCTGCGCGGGCCGCGCGAGCGGCGCACGGACGTCCCGACGCAGGTGATCGTCCCGACCAGGGACCTGTTCGTCTCGCCGCACCTGGTGGGCGGCCTCGGCGAGCGCGTCCCGAACCTGTCGCTGCGGCCCGTCGCCGCCGGGCACTGGGTGCCGCGCAGCCACCCCGGCCTCGTCGCGCGGTGCGTCGCCGAGCACGTCACGTCCGTCGAGGGCGGCCCGCTGACGGCCGCCGAGTCCCGGGCCCTGGAGCGGGCGCGGGTCCGGCCGGGGCGGTCGCCGTTCGGCGGCTCGCTCGTCGTCGTCACGGGCGCGGGCGGCGGCGTCGGCC
>NZ_JBFARO010000141.1:0-20092 GCF_040677125.1 Actinomadura sp. NPDC049382 | reverse complement strand
GACCCGGAGGTGCAGCGCGAGCGGGAGCTGCTGAAGCTCGCGGTGCAGCGCCCGGCGCTGCTCGGGCCGGCGTTCGACGAGGTCCCGGCCGAGGCGTTCATCGCGCCGCCGCACGCCGCGGTGCGCGCGGTGATCGCGGTGGCGGGCGGGGTGGGCGCGGCCGGCGGGGTCGCCGAGTGGGTCGCCCTGCTGCTGGAGAGCGCGCCGAACGACCAGGTCAGGGATCTGCTCACCAAGCTCGGTGTGGAGCCGGTGCGGTCCGCCCACGATTCGGATGACCGCTATGCCGGGGAATTGCTGGCCCGGATACAGGAGCGCCAGCTCACCCGGATGATCGCGGACGCGAAGTCTAAACTCGGGCGGCTGAATCCGGCCGAGGCCCAGGAGGAATACCACAAGCTCTTCGGCGATCTTGTCGCGCTTGAGCAGCAGCGACGGGTGTTGCGCGAGCGAGGGCTTGGATCACAGTAAGTCAAGGGACCGCAAAATGGGTCCTGTGATCTAGCCCTCCTTTGACGCAGACTGTCTGCGTGGGCCCTTCGGTGCTGCCTAGCGAGGCGCCATCGGTTGATCAGGTGGCGGACCTCGTCGCACGCGGCAGAGAGCGCGGCGGTGTGACCGTCGAGGACGTCGCTGCCGCGCTCGATCGCTCGGACTTGCCGGACGACTCGCTGGAGCGGGTCGTCCGGATGCTCGCAGAGCAGGGGGTGGAGGTCCTCGAATCCCAGCAGGAGACCGAGGACGTCACGCGAGCGGATGAGGGAGACCTCGGCAAGCGGGCGCCGACGAGCGACCTGGTTCGGATCTACCTGAGAGAGATCGGTCGCGTACCGCTGCTCACGGCAGAAGAAGAAGTAGAACTGGCGAAATCGATCGAGGCGGGACTGTTCGCCGAGGAGAAGATGGCGCGTACCGCCGTCCTCGCCCGCGGCGAGCTGATCGACCTCGAAATGCTCTCCCGCGAGGGCGTGCGGGCGAAGCAACGGCTGATCGAGGCCAACCTGCGGCTGGTGGTCTCGATCGCGAAACGGTACGTCGGCCGGGGAATGCTCTTCCTCGACCTGATCCAGGAGGGAAATCTCGGACTCATCCGTGCGGTCGAGAAGTTCGACTACACCAAGGGGTTCAAGTTCTCGACCTACGCCACCTGGTGGATCCGGCAGGCGATCACCCGGGCGATCGCCGACCAGGCCCGGACGATCCGCATCCCGGTCCACATGGTGGAGACGATCAACAAGCTGGTCCGGGTGCAGCGGCAGATGCACCAGGACCTCGGCCGGGAGCCGACGCCCGAGGAGATCGGCCTGGAGATGGGGCTGTCGCCCGTCCGGGTGGTGGAGATCCAGCGGATCGCCCAGGAGCCGGTCTCGCTGCAGTCGCCGATCGGCGAGGAGGACTCCGACCTCGGCGACTTCATCGAGGACGCGGACGCCGTCGTGCCGATCGAGGCCGCGGCGTTCATCCTGCTCCAGGACCAGCTGGAGGACATCCTCGGCACCCTGTCGGACCGGGAGCAGCGCATCATCCAGCTGCGGTTCGGCCTGGCGGACGGCCATCCGCGCACCCTGGAGGAGGTGGGCCGCGAGTTCGGCGTGACCCGGGAGCGGATCCGCCAGATCGAGTCCAAGACGCTGGCGAAGCTGCGCCACCCGTCCCGGGCGCAGATGCTTCGCGAGTATCTGGAGTGACGGCCGGCCCGGGGAGGGCGGGCCCGCCGGGCCGCCCTCCCCGGGGCCGGTCCCGGCATTTTGTCGCTTTTCGTCCGAGCGGTGATCTACCGTGGTGACATGCTGATCGTGACGACTGACGGGGTGCCGGGGCACGAGATCAGGAGCGTGCTCGGGGAGGTCCTCGCGACGGCCCTCCAGGCCGGCCAGGGCGACCAGGGCGCCGCGCCGCAGCCCGGCAGCAGCGCGACGTTCCGGGTGACGGGGGAGCGGCCGGCGGCCGGCCTCGCCGCCGCGCGCCGCGAGGCGGTGGACCGGCTCGGCGAGGAGGCGCGCCGCCGGGGCGCCAACACCGTGGTCGGGATGCGCTTCGACACCGCGGCCGTGGGCGGCGGGTTCGAGGTCTGCGCGTACGGGACGGCCGTCTGGGCCGAGCCCGCGGGCCGGCAGCGCGACCAGGCGCCGCAGTACCAGCAGCGGCAGGCCCCGCAGCAGGGCCAGCTCCCGCCGTACGGGGACCCGCAGCCGGGCGGCCCGCCGATGGCCGCGCGCAACCTCACGATGGGAATCCAGGACCGGCCGCGCTGAACCGCCCCGCCGGGGCACGCCCCCGTCGCCCGGGGGCCTCTTGACGGGCTGAGGACAGGCTTCGCTAATTTAGGTGAGCCTAACCATCTGCTCGCCCCCTGGAGTCCCTGATGCGCCCTGTGTCCGTCCTCGCGATCGCCGGCGCCGCCGCCGTGTCGATGTCCCTGCTCACGGGGTGCGGCGGTGACGGGGACGAGGCGGACGCCGCGGGCGCCATCCCGGTGACGGCCACCGACGACGCGTGCGAGGTGGCCAAGACCGACCTCACCGCGGGCAAGACCACCTTCAAGGTCACCAACAAGGGCTCCAAGGTCAACGAGTTCGAGGTGCTCAAGCCGGACGGCAAGATCCTCGCCGAGCGGGAGAACATCGGCCCGGGGACCAGCGTCAACTTCGTCGTGAACCTGCCCGCCGGGCAGTTCAAGCTGCTGTGCAGCGCCGGGCAGACCGGCAAGGGCCCGTCCCAGAACGTCACGGTCACCGGCGCGGCCGCGGGCGGCGCCGACGCGCGGCTCACCAAGGCCGCCGCCGACTACAAGGCGTTCGTCATCGTCCAGCTCGACGACACGATCGCCAAGACCCGGCAGTTCGTGGACGCGGTCAAGGCCGGCGACGTCGCGAAGGCCAAGGGGCTGTACGCACCGTCCCGCGTCGGCTGGGAGACGATCGAGCCCGTGGCGGAGAAGTTCGGCGACATCGACCCGAAGGTCGACGCCCGCGAGGCCGACCTCAAGCCGGAGGAGAAGAAGGACTGGTCCGGCTGGCACCTGCTGGAGAAGGCCCTCTGGGAGGACGGTTCGGTCAAGGGCAAGGAGAAGTACGGCGACCAGCTGCTCGCCGACCTCGGGACGCTGAAGTCGCGGCTGCCCGGCCTCACCCTCGACCCCGTCAACGACATGGCGGGCGGGGCCAAGGAGCTGCTGGACGAGGTCGCCACCGGCAAGGTCACCGGCGAGGAGGAGGCGTTCAGCCACACCGACCTGGTCGACTTCAAGGCCAACGTCGACGGCGCCAAGAAGATCTACGACCTGCTCAAGCCGGTCGTCCAGGAGCGGGACGCGCAGCTCGCGGGCGACCTCGACGACAACTTCGCCAAGGTCGAGGGGCTGCTGAAGAAGCACGAGGAGGGCGACGGCTACGTCTCCTACGACAAGGTCGGCAAGGACGACCGCAAGCAGCTGGCGGACGCGGTGAACGCCCTCGGCGAGCCGCTGTCCAAGCTCGCCGAAGCCGTCGCGAAGTGACCGGGACCGGAGAGGCGGCGGCGAGATGACCGAGGCGCGGCCGGGACTGTCCCGGCGCCGGATGCTGGGGTTCTCCGGCGCGAGCCTGCTCGTCGGCGCGGCCGCCGGCGCGGGCATCGACCGGATGGCGTTCGCCGACGGGGAGGCGGACGCCGGCGCGGCCGTCGCGTTCCGCGGCCCGCACCAGGCGGGCATCGCCACGCCCGTCCAGGACCGGCTGCACTTCGCCGCGTTCGACGTGACGACCGGCGACCGCGACCGGCTCGTCCGGATGCTGAAGGAGTGGACGGACGCGGCGGCCGCCATGACCGCCGGGAGGCCGGTCGGGGACGGCGCGGTCGGCGGGCCGGCGGTGGCGCCGCCCGACGACACCGGCGAGGCGCTCGGCCTGCCCCCGTCCCGGCTCACGCTGACGATCGGGTTCGGGCCCACGCTGTTCGAGAAGGACGGCAAGGACCGGTTCGGCCTCAAGGCGCGCCGCCCGGCCGCACTCGTCGACCTGCCGCACTTTCCCGGCGACAGTCTCGATCCCGACCGCAGCGGCGGCGACATCGCCGTCCAGGCGTGCGCGGACGACCCGCAGGTCGCCGTGCACGCGATCCGGAACCTCGCGCGGATCGGGTTCGGCACCGTCTCGGTCCGCTGGTCGCAGCTCGGGTTCGGCAAGACGTCCTCGACCACGCCGGACGCGCAGACCCCGCGCAACCTGTTCGGGTTCAAGGACGGCACCGAGAACATCGGCTCCACCGACACGGCGCTGCTCGACGAGCACGTCTGGGCGGGGAAGGGCGACGGCGCGCCGTGGATGGCGGGCGGCTCCTACCTCGTCGCCCGCCGCATCCGGATGCACATCGAGACCTGGGACCGGACGTCCCTGCGCGAGCAGGAGGACATCTTCGGCCGGAACAAGGGCGAGGGCGCGCCCGTGGGGGAGGCGAAGGAGCGCGACAAGCCCGTCCTGTCGCGGATGAAGCCGGACGCGCACGTCCGACTGGCCCACCCCGACTCCAACCGCGGGGCGCGGATCCTGCGGCGCGGCTACTCCTTCACCGACGGTTCCGACGGCCTCGGCCGGCTGGACGCGGGCCTGTTCTTCATCGCGTTCCAGCGCGACCCGCGCACCGGGTTCATCCCGATCCAGCAGTCGCTGGCGACCGACGCGCTGAACGAGTACATCCAGCACGTCGGATCGGGTGTCTACGCGTGCCCGCCGGGCGTCCGCGAAGGCGGCTTCTGGGGCGACACCCTGTTCAGTTAGGACGCGCAGGAGCGGGCCTTGGCGCTAACCCTGCCCGGCCCGCTCCGAGCGGATGCGGGTCACGACGTCCCCGGCGGCGGTCTTGATCGACTCCAGTTCCCGGAGGTAGGCCCAGTAGTCCGGATGGGCGCCGCCGAGCCGCTTCGGCGCGTTCTCCAGCCGCTCGACCAGCCCGTCCAGCACCCGGACGTGCTGCGGCGCGGGACCGCCCGGCTGGGCCATGGCGAGCCGCTGCGCGTCCCGCACGGCGAACTGGGCGCTCTCGGCGGGCTTGGCGGGGTCGGCGGCGACCGCCTTCAGCTCCTCCACCCGGCCGGTGACCTGCCCGGCGCGGCGGTCGGCGGCGTTCAGTTCGGTGCGCGCGGCCGTGAGCGCCTGCTGCGCCTGCTTCCACTCGGTGCGGGCGACGTGCGCGGACGCCTCGTTCAGCCGCTCCCTGGCCCGGGTGACGGCGGCCTCGATGGACTCCGGCGCGCCCTTGAGGTCCTGCCAGCAGGCCTGCGAGTAGCCGCGCAGCAGCACCCGCATCGCCTCCCGGACGGGCCCGACGCGGTTCGCGGCGGCGTCCGCCCGCGTCCGGACGGAGGCGAGCGAGTTGCGGACCTTCTGCGCCAGCTGCGGCAGCTCCGCGGCGGCCTCCCGGGCCCGCTCGGCGATCTCCCGGACCTCCTCGGCCTTGCGGAGGGCGCCGTCCAGCCCGAGCCCGCCGAGCCCCTTCGAGCCGAGCTGGGCGAGGACCTGCCGGGCACGGGCGAGCTCCGCCTCCGGGTCGGTGGCGTCCATCCCCGCCTCCCGCGCGGCGGTGACGGCGGCGTCGGCGGCGGCGACCGCCTCGCGGGCGGCGGCCAGCCGCGGCGGGAGCTGGTCGAGGGCGGCCTCCAGCCGGGCCATCCGCGGCGCGAGCCGCTCGGCGAAGCCGTTCAGGTTGCCGGTGACCTGCTGGAGCCGCTCGGTGGAGGCCACGAACGCGCGGCGGGCCGCGTCGTACTCGGCCGGTGACCGGTCCTGGTCATCGACGTCGTGCGCGTCCAGCACGGAGATGTAGGCGATGGACGCGGCGTCGGCGGCCTCCGACAGCCCGTCGAACTCCCGCCGGACGGGCGCCGCCGCGGCCGCGTCCAGGTCCTCGAAGACGGTGACGCGGCCGCCGAGGTACTTCTGCGCCTGGTCCATGTCGTAGAAGGCGGCCGCCGCCGCCTCCTTGGCCTCGACTGCCGCAGCGGCCGCCTGCGCCCCCCTGCCGCCCCGGCGGCGCTGGTCGCCCGGTCCCCGCAACGCTGCCTCCTCTCGTCCCTGCCCAGTCTGGCCCAGACCGCGCGTGTTTCGCGCCCCGGGTGGGCGTCCGGCCGCCGCCCGGGGCGTTCCGCGTCACAGGTCGACAACGGATGGAACGGATAGCATCGCTGCTACGTCGATAATGCTGGGCGCCGGGTCGGCGTCCCCATACGGCATGCGATCTTGGAGGCCCATCGTGCCCGTCAGCCTGAGCAAAGGCGGCAATGTCTCGCTCACCAAGCAGGCGCCCGGACTGACCGCGGTGATCGTCGGTCTCGGCTGGGACCTGCGGACCACCACCGGCACGGACTTCGACCTCGACGCCTCCGCCATGGTGCTGGACGGCTCCGGCAAGATCATCACTGACCAGCACTTCGTGTTCTTCAACAACCTGCGCACCCCCGACGGCGCGGTCGAGCACAGCGGCGACAACACCACCGGCGCCGGCGAGGGCGACGACGAGCAGCTGAAGGTCAACTTCGGCGCGATGCCGGCCGCCGCCGAGCGGGTGGCGTTCGCGGTCTCGGTCTACGACGCCGACAGCCGCGGGCAGAACTTCGGGCAGGTCCGCAACGCCTACATCCGGGTGCTGAACCAGGCCGACGGCGCCGAGATGGCCCGCTACGACCTGTCCGAGGACGCCTCGATGGAGACCGCGATGGTCTTCGGCGAGCTGTACCGCAACGGCACGGAGTGGAAGTTCCGCGCGGTCGGCCAGGGCTACGCGTCCGGGCTGGCCGGCATCGCGATGGACTTCGGCGTCAACCTCTGACCCGCCCCCGCCGACCGGAATCGCCGACCGGAACCGCCGTCCGGTCGGCACCCCGTCCGAACCGCGCCGCGCCCCCGGCCGGCGCAGCACACCACACCAGGAACTTCAGGAAGGGAACGGCCCGAACATGGGAGTCTCACTCGCCAAGGGCGGCAACGTCTCGCTGACGAAGGCCGCGCCCAACCTCACCGCGGTCACCGTCGGCCTCGGCTGGGACGTCCGCGCCACCACCGGCGCCGACTTCGACCTGGACGCGTCCGCGCTGATGCTGGCGGGCACCGGCAAGGTCATCTCCGACCAGCACTTCGTGTTCTTCAACAACCTGCGGAGCCCGGACGGCTCGGTCGAGCACACCGGCGACAACCTGACCGGCGAGGGCGAGGGCGACGACGAGTCGATCAACGTCGACCTCACCGGGGTGCCGGCCGAGTGCGAGCGCATCGTGTTCCCGGTGTCGATCTACGACGCCGACAACCGGCACCAGAGCTTCGGCCAGGTGCGCAACGCCTTCATCCGGATCGTCAACCGGACCGACGGCAACGAGCTCGCCCGGTTCGACCTCACCGAGGACGCCTCCACCGAGACGGCGATGGTCTTCGGCGAGCTCTACCGCCACAACGGCGAATGGAAGTTCAGGGCCGTCGGGCAGGGGTACGCCTCGGGTCTGGCCGGCATCGCGATGGACTTCGGCGTCAACGTCGGCTGAGGTCGGCGCACCCCGCATCCCGGCCGCCCCGCCCGGCCGTCCTCTCTAGCAGAAATACGCGCATGATTCTTCGCACCTTCGGTTGGTCCTTCGGCGTCACGGCCCTCGGGTTGCTGGCCGCCTTCTTCTACGACGGGCCGACCGGCCTCGCGCTGGTCGCCGTCCTGGCCATCCTCGAGATCTCGCTGTCGTTCGACAACGCCGTGGTCAACGCCAAGGTGCTCGACAGGATGAGCCCCTTCTGGCAGAAGATCTTCCTCACCATCGGCATCGCGATCGCGGTGTTCGGCATGCGGCTGGTCTTCCCGCTGCTCATCGTGGGCATCACCGCCAAGCTCGGCCCCGTCGAGGCGTTCGACCTGGCGCTCAACGACTCGCACCGCTACCACCAGCTGATGAACGACGCGTACCCGATGATCGCGGCGTTCGGCGGCATGTTCCTGATGATGCTGTTCCTGAACTTCGTGTTCGAGGAGCGCGGCGACAAGTGGCTGCCGTGGCTGGAGCGGCCGCTCGCCCGCATCGGGAAGCTGGACCAGCTCGCGGTCGTCGTCGCGGGCGGCTCGCTCGCGCTGGTGTCGTGGCTGTCGGCCGACGACCCCGGCAACGTCATGATCGCGGGCGTGCTCGGCATGGTGACCTACATCCTGGTCAACGGGCTCGGCGAGCTGTTCTCCGAGGCGGGCGAGGACGACGAGGACGAGGACGAGGCGGCGGAGGGCGCGGCCGGCGAGGGCCGGGAGGCGGCGCCCGCCGGGCGGTCCGGGCCGAGTTCGCTGGCGCTGGCCACCGGCAAGGCCGGGTTCTTCCTGTTCCTCTACCTGGAGGTGCTGGACGCCTCGTTCAGCTTCGACGGCGTCATCGGCGCGTTCGCGATCAGCACCGACCCGATCGTCATCGCGCTCGGCCTCGGCATCGGCGCCATGTACATCCGGTCGCTGACGGTCTTCCTGGTCCGCAAGGGCACCCTGCACGAGTACGTCTACCTGGAGCACGGCGCGCACTGGGCGATCGGCGCCCTCGCGGTCTGCATGCTGATCAGCATCGGGCACCACGTGCCCGAATGGATCACCGGCGGGCTCGGCGCCGGGCTGATCATCGCGGCGTTCATCAGCTCCATCGTCCGCAACCGGGGCGAGGGCGACGTCGAGGCCCCGCCGTCCGGGGACGGCAAGCAGCTGCACTCCAGCAACGTCTGACCGGCGGATCCCCGCCCGCGCCCGGCACGACCCACCGAAGGAGCCAACGATGTCGATCTCGCTGCAGAAAGGGCAGAAGGTCTCGCTCGCCAAACCCGGCGGCGGGACCCTCACCCGGGTCCGGATGGGGCTCGGCTGGGACGCCGTCGCCAAGAAGGGCCTGTTCGGCAAGGGCAAGGCCCAGTCGATCGACCTGGACGCGTCCTGCCTGCTGTTCGACGCCGCCGGGAACCTCGCCGACCAGGTCTGGTTCCGGCAGCTGCGCAGCAAGGACGGCTCCGTCCAGCACACCGGCGACAACCTGACCGGCGAGGGCGCGGGCGACGACGAGGTCATCAACGTCGACCTGCAGAGCGTCCCCGCCAACGTCGCCCAGCTGGTGTTCACGGTGAACTCCTTCACCGGGCAGGACTTCTCGCAGATCGCCAACGCGTTCTGCCGGCTCGTCGACGAGAGCACCGGGCAGGAGGTCGCCCGCTACGACCTGAGCGGCGCCGGCCAGCACAACGCGCAGATCATGGCGAAGGTGTCGCGGGACGGCCAGGGCTGGTCGATGACGGCGATCGGCGCGACCGCGACCGGGCGCACGTTCCAGCACCTGCTGCCCGCCGTGTCGGCGCACCTGTGATCCGGCGGGTGTGACGGGCGCGGCCATGCGGCATTTCGACCACATCGACGCCGCGCGTCGCAAGCACCTGTTCTACCGGCACCCGCGCCCGTTCGACCGGCACGACGACCCGGCGGTGCTGGCCGTCGCGCTCGGCGCGACGCTGTACTGCCCGGCGACGAGGCCCGCCCTCGCCGCCGACGTCGAGCGGGCGGCGGGGCGCGGCGTGATGAGCATGGTCGTCTGCCTGGAGGACGCGATCGCCGACGCGGAGGTCGCGGCCGGCGAGGCGAACCTGGTGGCGCAGTTCCGGACGCTGCACGCCGGCGGCGCGGACGTGCCGCTGCTGTTCGTCCGGATCCGCGACCCCCGGCAGATCGGCGACCTGCTCCGCCGGCTCGGCGGCGCCGCCGACCTGGTCAGCGGGTTCGTGCTGCCGAAGTTCACGCCGGTGTCCGGTGGAGCGTTCCTCGACGCGCTCGCCGACGCCGCCGACCGCACCGGGCGGCGGCTGCTGGCGATGCCGGTGATCGAGAGCCCGGAGGCGGTGTACGCCGAGTCCCGCGCGGAGATGCTGGACGACGTGGCGCGGCTGCTCGCCAAGCACCGGCCGCGGGTCCTCGCGGTCCGGATCGGCGCGACCGACATGTCCGCCGCCTACGGGCTGCGCCGGCCGCCGGACCTCACGATCTACGACATCCGGCCGGTCGCGAACGTGATCTGCGACGTGGTGAACGTCCTCGGCCGGGCCGACGGCACCGGGTACGTGGTGACCGGCCCGGTGTGGGAGTACTTCTCGGCGGGGGAGCGGATGTTCAAGCCGCAACTGCGGCAGTCGCCGTTCGACGCGCAGCAGGCGGCGCCGCTGCGGCAGCGGCTGATCACCTCGGACCTGGACGGCCTGATCCGCGAGGTCCACCTGGACAAGGCCAACGGCCTGACCGGCAAGACCGTCATCCACCCGAGCCACGTGGCGGCCGTCCACGCGCTGTCGGTGGTGACGCACGAGGAGTACTGCGACGCCGCCGACATCCTCGGCGTCGCCGGGGGCGGGGCGATGGCCAGTTCGTACGCGAACAAGATGAACGAGGCGAAGCCGCACCGGGCGTGGGCGCAGCGGCTGATGCTGCGGGCCCGGGTGTTCGGGGTCGCGGCGGAGGGCGTCACGTTCGTCGAGCTGCTGGAAGCGGCGGGCAGCCGGTGACCGCGTCCTGGGTCTCCGCGCGCCTCGGGGTGCGGCTGGCGGACGGCGCGTCCCCGGCCGGCGCCGGGCTGTCGTCGCTGGTGGGGCTGGCGGTGCGCCGCAATCCGCGCCGTGCGCACCTGCTGGTCTCGGCCGTGCTGGGCAAGCACGTCCCGACGGATCCGCGGCTGGTGTACGGGTCGGGGCTGCTGCTGGGCGAGCTCGTGCGCGCGCGCCTGGCGGGCGAGGAGGCGTCCCATCCCGGTGCGCTGCTTTCGGACGCCCTGCGCGGCACGTCCGGGGCCGCCGCGGGGCTGCGCGACCTCATGCGTGCTCCAAAGAGCCCTGTGGATGCGATCGTCCTGGGCTACGCCGAGACCGCCACCGCACTGGGGCATTCGGTCGCGGACGCTCTGGGCGGCGCCTACTACCTGCACTCGACGCGGCGTCCCGTGCCGGGCTTCGCCGCCTACGGCGGGTTCGAGGAGGAGCACAGCCACGCCACGAGCCACCTGCTGCTGCCGGCCGACCCGGTGATGCTCGACCGGGACCTGCCGGTGGTGCTGGTGGACGACGAGCTGTCCACGGGCCGGACGGTGCTGAACACCATCGAGACCTTGCACGCCGCTCGGCCGAGGGGGCATTACGTCCTGGCGTCCCTGGTCGACTTGCGCGACCCTGCCGACAGGGCGCGCATGGACGCTCTTGCCGACCGTCTTGGCACCCGTATCGACGCGGTGGCACTGGCCGGGGGGCGCGTGGAGCTTCCAGAGGGCATCCTGGAGGCGGGGCAGTCGCTCGTCGCCGGTATGTCCGGTGGCTCTGCCGCCGTCCTTGGCGGTGTGCAGTCCGAGGTGGCGCGGGCTGCGCTGGACTGGCCCGCCGACCTGCCGGACGGAGGCCGGCACGGCTTCCTCCCCGAGCACCGGACGCGGCTGGAGAAGGACCTCGCCCGCATGGGCGACGTCCTCGCGGCGGAACTCGTCCCAGGGGCGTCACGGGTTCTCGTACTGGGCTTCGAGGAGCTGATGTACGCGCCGCTGCGTCTGGCGGAGGCGCTCGCCGACACCCTGCCGGACGTGGACGTCCGCTACTCCACGACCACGCGTTCGCCGGTGCTCGCCGTAGACGACCCCGGGTACGCGATAAGAACGCGCTTGGTGTTCCCCTCACACGACGACCCCGCCGACGGGCCGGGGGAGCGGTACGCCTACAACGTGGCCCCTGGCGCCGGTGAGCGCGGGTTCGACCAGATCATCTTCGTGGTGGACGACATCGGCGACACCGAGGCGCTCGCAGGCGGGCTCTTGGAACGGCTGCGCGCGCTTGCGCCGGTGCTGGTCGCCACCGTCCCCGCCTACAGGAGGGACACGTGAAGCCGCTGTACGGGCCGTCCTTCGGCAGTTACCCGGCCGAGGACGTCGCCTGGCTGCTCAAGGACCTCTCGCATGTGCGGCTGGAGGCGCCGACGGAGGAGCGCGAGGCGGCGATCCAGGCGGGACGCGCCCACTACGCCGAGTCGCTCCCCGTCGAATACCAGCCGGGCCCGGAGTACCGGCGGCTGTTCCACCGGGCGCTGGAGGCGTCGGCGGAGCGGCTCGCCTACGCGGCCGGGCTCGTCACCGAGATGGTCCTCGCCGAGCGCGGCCCCGACGCCGTCCTCGTGTCGCTGGCCCGCGCGGGGACGCCCGTCGGGATCCTGCTGCGCCGCTGGGCCCGCTACGCGCACGGCCTCGACCTCCCGCACTACGCGGTCAGCATCGTCCGGGACCGCGGCATCGACGCCGTCGCGCTGCGCTACCTCGCCGAGCACCACGACCCCGCGTCCGTGATGTTCGTGGACGGCTGGACCGGCAAGGGCGCGATCACGCGGGAGCTGACCGCCGCGCTCGCGCCGACCCCGTTCCCCGCCGACCTCGCCGTCCTCGCCGACCCCGGGCGCTGCACGTCCCTCTACGGCACCCGCGACGACTTCCTGATCCCGTCCGCGTGCCTCAACTCGACCGTGTCCGGCCTGGTCAGCCGGACCGTCCTGAACGCCGAGCTGATCGGGCCGGACGACTTCCACGGTGCCAAGTTCTACCGGGAACTGGCCGGCGACGACGTGTCCGCCCTGTTCCTCGACGCCGTCTGCGCGCGGTTCCCCGACGTGGCCGAACGCGTCGCCAAGGACCTGCCCGACCTGCGCGCCGCCGACCGCGCGCCCGACTGGTCCGGGTGGGAGGCCGTCGCGCGCTGCGCCGAGGCCGAGGGCGTCGACGACCTGAACCTCGTCAAGCCGGGGATCGGGGAGACCACCCGGGTGCTGCTGCGGCGCGTCCCGTGGAAGGTGCTCGTCCGCGCGGACGCGGGCCCCGAAGTGACGCACATCAGGCTGCTCGCCGACGAACGCGGCGTGCCCGTCCATGAGGTCGAGCCCGAACGGTTCCCCTACGCGTGCATGGGGCTCATCCACCCGCGCTTCGGAAAGGGAGCCGTCCAGTGACCGTCCTGGTGTGCTCCGACCTCGACCGTACGCTCATCTACTCCGCGGCCGCCTTCGCCTTGGACGGCCCAGACGAGGCCATGCCGCGCCTGCTCTGCGTGGAGTTCTACCAGGGTGCGCCCCTCTCCTACATGACCGAGTCCTCAGCGCGGACACTCGAAACCCTCGCGACGGCCGCCGCGTTCGTCCCGACGACGACGCGCACACCCGAGCAGTACCGGCGCATCCACCTGCTGGAGAAGCCGCCCGCGTACGCCATCTGCGCCAACGGCGGCCACATCCTCGTGGACGGCGAAGACGACCCCGAATGGGCACGGACCGTCCGCTCCAAGGTCGCGGACGGCTGCGCCCCTCTCGCGGACGTCCAGCACCACCTCGCCCAGACCGGCGGCGACTTCGTCCTGAAGCAGCGCACGGCATCCGACCTGTTCGCCTACAGCGTCGTCGACCGGGCCGCCCTCCCGCCCGGATGGGTCGACGACCTCACCGGCTGGTGCGCCGAACGGGGCTGGCGGACGTCCCTGCAAGGCCGCAAGGTCTACTGCCTGCCCGCCTGCCTGACCAAGGCCGCCGCCGCCCACGAGGTCGCCCGCCGCACCGGCGCCGCCGCGACCCTCGCCGCCGGCGACTCCCTCCTCGACACCGAACTCCTCGAAGCGGCCGACCGGTCGATCCGCCCCGCCCACGGCGAACTGCACGACACCGGCTGGACGTCCCCCACCACCGCCGTCACGTCCGGCCGGGGCATCGCCGCAGGCCAGGAGATCGCCGAATGGCTCCTGGCCCGCGCCACCGAACCGTAAATAATCACGGACCACTCGCCGACCCCGTTGAGAATCGACACACCTCCAGGGGTCGCCGTCACCGCGAACTGAGGTGACAATCACGAGGAGAGCCCCCCGCTCGCCGAGGAGGTCACCTGGACCACATGAGCTCCCGTCTGACCGGTGACGAGACCGCGCTGTGGAAGGCCGCGGCCCGGGTACTCGACGCGAACTGGACAGGGACCGCGACCGCCGCGTCGCCCGGCCTCTACCCCCACCAGTGGAGCTGGGACGCGGCGTTCATCAGCATGGGCCTCGCCCGCCACCGCCGCGACCGCGCCGAGACGGAACTGCTCACCCTCTTCCGCGGCCAATGGGCCGACGGGATGCTCCCGCACATCGTCTTCAACACCAGCCTCGCCCGGCACGCGTTCTTCCCCGGCCCCGAACTGTGGCGCAGCGAACACCAGCCCGACGCGCCCCGCGGCGTCCACACCTCCGGCCTCACCCAGCCGCCGCTGCACGCCCTCACCGCCCTCCGCCTCCACGAAAGCGCCACCGACGCCGACGGCAGCCGCGCCTTCCTCGCCCGCCTCTACCCCATGCTCACCGCCCAGCACCGCTACCTCGCCCGCGTCCGCGACATCGCCGCCAGCGGCCTCATCGCCATCTGCCACCCCTGGGAATCAGGGCTCGACAACAGCCCCGCCTGGGACCGCCCCCTCGCCGCCCTCCGGCTCCCCCCGACCTCCTACGCCCCCGCCCAGCAGCCCCACACCCTCCCCACCGGCGAGGACTACGACCGCTACGTCCGCCTCGTCGCCCTCATGCGCGACGCCGCCTACGCGCCCGGCTACCTCCGCGAAACCCACCCCTTCGCCGTCGAAGACCCCCTCGTCAACGCCATCTACCTCGCCTCCACCCACGCCCTCGCCGACATCGCCGAAATCATCGGCACCGACCCCGCCCCGCACCGCGAACACGCCGAACGCGTCCACCGCGCCGTCCTCGACCGCCTCTGGGACCCCGAGACCGCCTGCTTCCGCGCCCGCGACCTCCGCGACGACCGGCTCCTGCCCGTCATCACCGTCGGCTCCTTCGGCCCCCTCCTCGACCCCGACCTGCCCGCCCCCATCGTCCGCGACCTCGTCGACCTCCTGCTGTCCGCCCGTTTCGCCGGCGCCGCCGGCTACCCCGTCCCCACCTGCGACATCCAGGCCCCCGCCTTCGACCGCGCCGGCTACTGGCGCGGCCCCACCTGGATCAGCACCAACTGGCTCGTCTGGTACGGCGCCCTCGGCCACGGCCTCCCCGTCGTCGCCGACCTCCTCTACGGCTCCACCATGCGGCTCGTCCGCCAATCCGGCTTCCGCGAGTTCTTCGACCCCTTCGACGGCACCGGCCGCGGCAGCCACGACTACGCCTGGTCCGCCGCCCTCGTCCTCGACCTACTGGGGGCCCGCCGTGCACCCCAGGCCGCCTGATCGCTTACCGTGAACACATGCGCCTGCTCCGGGGCTCACTGCCCGCCGAAGTCCGCGCCGCGCTGACCCTCGAACGCGGCGAACGCGTCCTCGCGTCCGCCCCCACCCGCGGCGGCTCCCACGTCGCCGCCACCACCACCGCGCTGCACCTGCCCACCCCGTCCGGCGGCTTCACCCGCGTCCCCTGGGAACGCGTCGACCACGCCACCTGGAAGGACGGATGGCTGCACGTCCACGAGACCACCGGCGGCCCCGAGCACCACATCAGGCTCACCGACCCCGGCTCCGTCCCCGAAACCGTCCGGGAACGCGTCACCGCCACCATCGCGGTCAGCCACCAGGCCCAACTCCCCGGCGGCAAGGTCCGCATCGCCGGCCGGCGCCCCGCAGCCGGCGGCGACGTCCGCTGGACCTTCGTCTTCGACGCGGGCATGGACCCGACCGACCCCGGCCTACGCGCCCAGGCCGAACAAGCCCTCGAAGAACTGCGCCGCCAGACCGGCCTCTAACCGGGGAACACCTCAGGCCGCTCCCGGTCCGCCTTGCGGCCCTGCACCTGCTCCGGCACGCGCTCCTTCAGATGGTTCGCCTTCCCGCGCGCCGCGCCCGCGAACTCCTCGCCCTTCGCCCGCAGCATCCCCGCGGCCTCCTGCACGTTCGGGTTCTCCGACACCTGCTGCGACAGCCGCTTCAACTGCTCGTACCGCTCGCGCCCCGCCTTCGTCCCGAGGACGTACCCGATCGCGGCGCCTGCCATGAACATCATGCGCGTCTTCATGTCCAACTCCCACTGACGGCGGAATCGTGACCACCCCCATACCCGCCATCCGCCCGCCCATCCACAACGCGTGCGCGAAGACCCCCTCACATGCGCTAACCTAGACCCGCCGACAGGGGCACACGCCCCACCGGACGCACGATCCCGCGTAGCTCAATCGGCAGAGCAGCCGGCTGTTAACCGGCAGGTTATTGGTTCGAGTCCAATCGCGGGAGCTTGGCCTAACCCACGTAAGCCCAGTTCAGAGTCCCTGTTCGTGCGCGGACAGGGGCTCTGTTTGTCTCTGGGTGACCAACTGCGTGACTACGGCTCCCCGTGGCTCCCTGGGAAGAGCTGGTCCATCGCGGTCGCGCCGTCCTCGATCACCGGCCGGATCTGGTGACGGTAGATCGTCTCCGTCACGTTGGTCCCGCTATGGCCCACAAGCCGGGCGATCTGCTCCAACGGCATCCCGCTGTCGGACAGCAGAGACACGAAGCTGTGCCGCAACTCCCGCGGCGTCCACTCGGCGCCGTTGAGGCCGGCGCGGCTGGCCACCCGGCGGAACGCCCGTAGGACGTTCATGGGGCCGCGCTTGTCCCCGTTCTCGTCAGGGAACACCAGACCGGCGCCCTTGCCGATCGCGCGGGCCGCGGCCTGGTTGTCCCAGAGCGCGGCGAGGGCCACCACGCAGCGCCGAGGGAGTTTGAGCGTGCGCCGGGACTTCGAGGTCTTGGTGTCGCCGCCCCGCCGGACGGAGCGCCACACGTAGACGGCGAACTCCTCGCCCTGCCATCCCGCTTCTTCGACGGACACCCATCCCTTGCGGTCCGGGACGTACGTGACAACGTGCGACCACGCCAGTTCCCGCAACTCCTCCGTGCGTGCGCCGGTGAGAAGCGACAGCACGATGTACGCGCCCATCGCGGAACCGTCCTCGGCAGCACTCAGAAGCGTGTCGGCTTGCTCGAACGTCAACGCCTTGGAGGGACGTCCCGGCTGGCCTGTCGGGACCTCACAGAGCAGCACAACGTTCCGCTTGACCTTGTCCCGTGCCTGTGCACCACCCCCGCGCCACGTCGGCATCTCTCCACCACGAAACGAAGTACGGGTCAACCGATTCCAGCCGCCAGCGAGCAGACAGGGCATCGAAGAAGGCATCGTTGCCCGTCTTGCCCCCCAGGTTCTCCGATGTAGATGAGTCGCTCTCCCCCGGCATCCTCGAACAGCGTAAGCGCCTCGGACGACATCGTATCGCCCCATCCCGGCGGCCAGCACAGGAACAGCGCATGATCCGCCAATCGAGCGCGTATCGCATACTCAGTCAGGTCTCCGACAGGGTGCCAAACGTCTGCTTGTCCGGCTGCTCCGGGGAATGAGGTGTTTGTGGCCTTGTCTGGCGGTTCCGAGTCGTACGCATCAACAGTCAGTCCCGAGCGAGTCAACTGTGCCGCCCAATAACCCCGTCCGGCTCCAAGCTCCACGATCGGGAGACCAGCACAAAAACCCGCTATCCATTGAATGGTTTGCGGGGCGGGTATTACATAGGTATAGACAGACTGCAAGAGCATCTGCGCAAAGGCAAGCCGCGCACTGCCCTAAATCCGAACCACCATTCACTACGCGGCGACCGTTGCACTCCATTACGAACGGTTCAACGATGTCCCAGTACGGGTTAGAGCTAACGGCTAGGCCGCCGGTCATGTAGTGCACAAATCGCAAGTCGAACTGCGCGTCCACTTGCTCATCTCCAGTACCCGCCAACCGTGCCGCCGTGTCCAGATACTCGGCGACCTTGGGGGACTCGGCGTGAAGTCTCTGCTCGTCCTTCAGTAGCGCAGTGAGCTCGTCCATCGGCTTTGCGTCATGCTCAGCTTGGCCATGCTACAAGCTTCTCGCACTAGACGCATCCGGTCTAGCGTCTTGCCAGGATCGGCCGCGACGATCCGTAGTGGACAGTTAGAGCCCACCTCTCTCGCGAGAGAGGTTTCAATCAGGAGGCTCCCCGTTTCATGGGGAGGTTGTCCACATCTTCATTTTCCAGATACAGCTCCCTCCATTGTTGATACGTATCCCAGTTGCTTGCAGGAAAGAAATTATTGAATACGTCTCGTTCAAGTCCATAGGCGATGCTTAGACAGAGCGCTATAACCGCCTCAAGGTAATGGGCCGCTTCAGGGTTTATAGCGCTTGGAGCTCGTCGGAATACGCTGGGGATTTTTTCTCGAAGAACGCCATCCAGTTCCGACAGGGTGGTCACGTTGCAGTGCTCCAAGAGAGCAAGAACTTTCGGCCGCAGTGCATTCGCCGTGTCTCCGTCGTAATCGTCCGCACCAGGTTCGCGAACGGAAAGTTCCTCGACTCTCGCGACTTGACGCAGTTCTTTGGCGTATGGATGATGTTCCATATATGCCGCCAAGGAGAGGATGTTCAATGGAATGTCAAATTTCCCCTCTCGAACTTCATTTGTGTAGCGACGTTCAATCGCATTGCTGGCATCTCTGATCTGTGAAAATTGTTCATCCGCTAGCTCGAACAGGGCACTCAATCGGTAGAGCCGCCTCCTCAACTCCTCCGGCGCTTCGCTTGCGGATTTATACTCCAGCTTGTGATTTACCGCCGCCCAGGCATGCTGTAGAGCCGTCCTCACTTGCACTTCGAAGCGGATGGATTTGAAGTTTTTCCATTCCAAAAGAGTGGCTCGCTTCCTGCTTATGGAAGCAACATAATGGACGGACATGTAGCCAAATCGATCTGGGTCCAGCAATTCGAATTTGTCGCCAGAGTTTTCTAGATCAATGTCAAACTCTCGCTCAATCAGGGCGCACACGCGCTCAACATCCTCCTGATAGTAGGTGATTACTCTCAAGGCAGCCAGATCCGTCATGTCCACCAAAGGATTAGAATAACGCCCTTCTTTTCTTGTCAACTTTTCCGCAAAGCTATCAACTTCCTTAGTGCGCGCCTCAATCTGGACAACATCTATCCCCGCATCGTCGATTATATCGCGGAGGAGCCCTTTGGCTTTTGATGTGAAAGCTTCAAATACTCCCCTTTCCAATTGATACTTTTCTTTCCATGAATCGTCGTTAGCCATAACTGCACTTCCGAAGTGTCGTATTGGACTTACCATTCTAGCGGCTTCATGAACTTCCCGGGCTCTCGTGGGGGAAGATGTCCCTTAATGGGATGCTTGCGGTCGTTTGTCGGAAACGCATAGTTGGCGGCAGCATTGTGGATGGCTTGGCTGCGCTCTTAGAAGTTTCAGCCGTCGGTGGCGGTTCTGGTTGCAGTCCGGCAGCGTGCGGGGGCGTCCGGGCACCGTGGTTCGGTGTGTTCGTGGACGTTGGTGGATCATCTTTGGGTGATCGTTCCGACCTCTTAATCCGCGGCTTCGGTGGTTCAAACCCTGACAGCGCACAGACCCTCGCCAGCCAGCTGGCTGGGTGCACAGGCGCGGCGGCGTCGTAGGAGGGAGCGGGTGACCAACTGAGTGACAACCGGGGGGTGATCGTCTGGACGGCTCTGGACGGACTTGGACGGTCATCCGGGAGGTCATCGGGGGAGTGGGCTGGCAGCGATCTTGTCCGGAATGCTTCGAGTCCAATCGCGGGAGCTCGAGGCGGGTCAGGCTGGTCGATGAGCTTTGCTCATCTTCGCCGGGGCCCGCCGTGTCTTTCGGGGGGCGATCCCCCGGAGCCCCCCGGTTCCGCCATCCTCGCCCCGCCCACCCACCCCCCTCCCAGCGTCTGCTGGCGCTTGGGTTATTGGGGGGCTGCGGGTGGTTGTGGGGTGGGTAGATGAACCCCGGGCTTTTGTGCTTGACCCCTTTGAGGTGTCGGCCGACTATGCCTTGTGTGTCCTCTCGGGAGGAGTGGGGGCGGCTCGGGGGTTGGTTGCTGAGGTTGCTCGGGGGCTCTGGGCGCGGTACGGAAGTGACCCCAATGTGGTCGGTATGGGCTTCGGGCCGCCGATTCGGGGCGGTCGTGCGCTGGACGCGCCCGCCTGCACTGAGCCTTTTTCATCCTCGGGTGACCTCGTAGTTCTGTAGGACAGCGATGGCCTTGACCAGGTGGCCGGCCTTGCAGGGACTGCAGCGGAGC
>NZ_JBFARO010000140.1:0-20423 GCF_040677125.1 Actinomadura sp. NPDC049382 | reverse complement strand
CAGGGGTGGTCGGGGGAGCACTGCAAGGCCAGGTCGAGGGCGATTTCGAGGCCGTGGTCGCCGGCGTAGGCGACGAAGGCGTCGAAGTCGGCCAGGGTTCCGAGGTCGGGGTGGATGGCGTCGTGGCCGCCGTCGGGTGATCCGATCGCCCAGGGGGAGCCGGGGTCGTAGGGGCCGGCGTCCAGGGTGTTGTTGGGGCCTTTGCGGAACGTGGTCCCGATCGGGTGGATGGGTGGCAGGTAGACGACGTCGAAGCCCATGTCGGCGATCGCGGGGAGCCGTTTCATCGCGGTGCGGAACGTCCCCGAAGTGGGGCCGCGGCGTCCCATCGGGTCGAAGGTGGCTCCTTCGGAGCGGGGGAAGAACTCGTACCAGGCGCCGTAGAGGGCGCGTTGGCGGTGCACGACCAGGGGGTACCAGTCCGACACCGTCAACAGATCCCGCAGCGGATGCTGCTCCACCGCGGCGGCGACGTCCGGGTCGGCGGCCGCCTCCATCCGGTCGGTGACCGGGATGGTCTCGTCTCCGAGGCACTTCGCCAGCCGGTCCAGGGTCGGGCGGTCCTTGCTCGGGACGGCCTCGGCCGCGCGCTCGAACAACTGGGCGCCCTCGGTGAGCATGAGCTCGACGTCCTGGCCGCGGGGCACCTTGATCTGCGCGTCGTGCCACCAGTGCGCGATCGGGTCGCCCCACGCCTCCACCCGGAACGACCACGACCCCAGCTCCGTCGGCGTCACCAGCGCCGACCACCGGTCCAGCCCCGCACCGACCTCGGCCATCCGCTCACCGGGCAGCTCCTCGCCGTCCGGCGTGCGCAGCACCACCGCCGCGCCCAGCCGCTCGTGCCCCTCGCGGAACACCGTCGCCGACACCTCGACCGTCTCGCCGACCACGGCCTTCGCCGGCCACCGGCCGCACCCCACCACCGGCGACACGTCCAGAATCGGAATGCGACCAAGCCTCGGAATTCCGGCCATATGGGATGTTCCGGACTCCACGTGCATGTCTCCCCCCTACCCGAGCGGGACTTCCGAAACGTCCCATGCCCGCGACGCCGGACCTACCGCCGAGTAGTTTGGGATAACTTTAAGTGCCTCTCCAATCCCGCTAAGTGACCGCCGGGACGGCCGGAAGTCCCAGCGCAGCCGGGGGTTTTCGCGGCTCGGACGGGTATGGGGCGACCGATGCGCGCGGCGGCGGCCCGCACCTCGCCGTCGCGCCGAGCCGATCCCAGCGCTTAGCGTGGTGTTGTGTGAAGGCAATCCGACGTTTCACGGTCCGCACCGTCCTTCCCGAGCCGCTCCGGCAGCTCGAGGAACTGGTCCTCAACCTGCGCTGGTCCTGGCACCACGAGACGCTCGACCTGTTCCGCGCCGTGCACCCCGCGCTCTGGAAGGCCGTCCACCACGACCCGGTCCGCCTGCTCGGCGAGGTCGCCCCGGAGCGGCTGGAACGCCTCGCCGAGGACCGGCGGTTCCTGCGCCGCCTCCAGGACACCGCCGAGGACCTGCGCGAGTACCTGACCGCGCCCCGCTGGTACCAGGCCCGTGGCGACGCCGGGCCCTCCTGCATCGCCTACTTCTCGCCCGAGTACGGCATCACCGCCGCGCTGCCGCAGTACTCCGGCGGCCTCGGCATCCTCGCCGGCGACCACCTGAAGACGGCGAGCGACCTCGGCGTCCCCATCCTCGGGGTCGGGCTGCTGTACCGGCACGGCTACTTCTCCCAGTCGCTGTCCCCGGACGGCTGGCAACTGGAGCGCTACCCGCCGATCGACCCCAACGGGCTCCCGCTGACCCTCCTCCGCGAGAGCGACGGGACGCCGGTGCACGTGACCATCGGCCTCCCCAAGGGCCACGCCCTGCGCGCGCAGGTGTGGGTCGCCCACGTCGGGCGCGTCCCGCAGCTGCTCCTGGACTCCGACGTCGAGGACAACGACCAGGCCGCCCGCGACGTCACCGACCGGCTGTACGGCGGCGGCGGCGACCACCGGCTGCTGCAGGAGATGCTGCTCGGCATCGGCGGCGTCCGCGCGATCCGCGCGTACTGCCGCATCACCGGCCACCCCGCGCCCGAGGTGTTCCACACCAACGAGGGCCACGCCGGGTTCCTCGGCCTGGAGCGCATCCGCGAGCTGGCGTCGGAGGAGGGGCTGACGTTCGACGAGGCCCTGGAGGCGACGCGCGCGGGCACCGTCTTCACCACGCACACGCCCGTCCCCGCCGGCATCGACCGGTTCCCCCGCGAGCTGATCAGCCGCTACTTCGGCGGCGCGACCGAGGAGCGGCAGGTCCCCGTCGACCGGATCCTCGCGCTCGGCAGCGAGGACTACCCCGGCGGCGACCGCACCGTGTTCAACATGGCCGTGATGGGCATGCGGCTCGCGCAGCGCGTCAACGGCGTCAGCGAGCTGCACGGCCGCGTCAGCCGGGAGATGTTCGGCGGCCTGTGGGGCGGGTTCGACCTCGCCGAGGTCCCCGTCGGGTCCATCACCAACGGGGTGCACGCCGGGACGTGGGTGGCGCGCGAGGTGCTGGAGTTCACCGCCCGCGAGCTGCCGTCGGTGATGGAGAGCGGCCGCGGCTGGGAGGGCGTCCGCGCCGTCTCCGAGCCGGAGATCTGGCGGATGCGCGCCCTGCTGCGCCGCCGGCTCGTGCTGGACGCGCGGCGCCGGCTCCGCGAGTCCTGGCGGCAGCGCGGCGCCAGCGAGGCCGAGGTCTCCTGGATCGACGACGCCCTCGACCCCGACGTCCTGACGATCGGGTTCGCGCGCCGCGTCCCGTCCTACAAGCGGCTCACGCTGATGATGACCGACCCGGACCGGCTCCGCTCGATCCTGCTGGACCCGGAGCGCCCCGTGCAGATCGTCATCGCCGGGAAGGCGCACCCGGCCGACGAGGGCGGCAAGCGCCTCATCCAGCAGATCGTGCGGTTCGCCGACTCCGAGGACGTCCGGCACCGCATCGTGTTCCTGCCCGACTACGACATCGCGCTCGGGCAGCTGATGGTGCAGGGCTGCGACGTGTGGATGAACAACCCGCTGCGCCCGCTGGAGGCGAGCGGCACGTCCGGGATGAAGGCGGCGCTGAACGGCGGGCTGAACCTGTCGATCCTGGACGGCTGGTGGGACGAGTGGTACGACGGGCAGAACGGCTGGGCGATCCCGTCCGCCGACGGCCTGTCCGCCCCCGACCGGCGCGACGAGCTGGAGGCCGCCGCGCTGTACGAGCTGATCGAGGACCACGTCGCCGTCACGTTCTACGACCGGGACGGCGCCGGGCTGCCGCGCCGGTGGCTGGAGATGGTCAAGCACACCATCGCCACGCTCGGCCCGAAGGTCCTCGCGACCCGGATGCTGCGCGAGTACGTCGAGGACCTCTACGCCCCGGCCGCCGCGTCCGAGCGGGCGATGGTCGCCGGCGACCACGCGGGGGCGCGGGAGCTCGCCGCGTGGAAGCAGCGGGTCCGCAAGGCGTGGCCGGGCGTCGCCGTCGAGCACGTCGAGTCCAACGGGGCGGAGAGCCCGCAGGTCGGCGCGCGGCTCGCGGTGCGGGTCGTGGTGGACCTCGGCGGCCTCGACCCGGACGACGTCGCCGTGGAGGTCGCCTACGGCCGGGTCGACGACGCCGACACGCTCGTCGAGCCGTCCTACCTGGAGCTGGCGGAGGCCGGTCCGGCGGAGAGCGGGCGGCGCCGCTACGCCGGCGAGGTCCCGCTCGGGCGCAGCGGCGCGTTCGGCTACAGCGTCCGGGTGGTGCCGAGCCACCCGCTGCTGTCGGGACGGGCGGAACTGGGCCTCGTCGCCCTCCCGCCCGCCCCGCAGGGCATGACGAACGGAGACCTGCGCTGAGCGCCGGCGCTGTCGGCGATCTGCGCTAGGCGCCGTCTTCGTCCGGGTACTCGTCCTCGTCGTCGTCCGGTGGATCGGCCGTCTGCCAGGTGGCGACGACGAGGGGGAGGAGCACGTGCGTCGCCAGCATGGCGAACAGGATCAGGAACAGCGCCGCGCCGGGGATCTGCGACTCGCGCCCCTCGGTGTCGACGGCGCTCGTGATGATCAGCACGGCGGCCAGCACGAACGTGGTCGCGCGGTGCGCGGTCGCGTACGCGCGGAGCCGCGCGAGGAGCTGCCGCTCGTCGAGTTCGTGCTCGCGCTTGGACGTGAGGCCCCGGGTCACCGCCATCAGCTGGCCCGCGAGCGGGAACCCGACCACGATCAGGATCCCGAGGATCACGAAGTTCGCGATTATGGCGGTGTCGCTCGGCGCCAGCACCCACGACACGGCGGCGTCCACCCAGAACAGGCCGAGCGTGACCGCGCCCGCCCCCGCCAGGATCCGGCGGGGCCGCTGCCGCGCGTAGCGGGCGGGCAGCCGGCTCTCCAGTTGCTCGTCTAGGGCTGCGAGGCGGGCCGCGCGCTTGTGCCGGGACCGCTCCAGCCACCCGGTGGAGCGCTTGGTCATGACGTGCCTCCGATTCGCGGGAAGGGTTTCAGGGAGAAGACGACCTCGACCGGCACCTCGAAGTACTCGGCGATGCGCAGGGCCAGGTGCAGGCTGGGGCTGTACTCGCCCCGCTCCAGGTAGCCGACCGTCTGGTAGTGGACGCCCAGCGCGGCGGCCAGGTCGCGGCGCGAGACGCCGCGCTCGGCCCTCAGCACCGGGATGCGGTTGTAGACGGTCTCCTTGTCGGCGGACACCGCGCCAGTCTTCCGGATCACGGCCGGCACCTCCGCACCGCGGCCGGTACCGGCGCCCGCCGGGTCACAGCGCGCCCTGGGCGGCGCGGCGCTCGCGGCGCTCGGCCAGCCGGGCGCCGGACTCGCGCCGGGTCGCGCGCAGCAGCACCCACGGCGCCAGCAGCAGCCCCGCGGCGGCCCACGCCCCGAGGACGGCGGCGGTCTCCGGCAGCCGCCACGTCCCGCCGATCTCGGCGGCCGCCATCGCGTCCGGCAGGAACACCGCCCGCAGCCCGAGCCCCTGCCAGTACAGCGGGAAGAACTGCGCGACGGTCTGCACGGCCTCCGGCAGCCGCGCCACCGGGAACATCACCCCGGAGACGACCATGAGCGCCATCACCGGCAGCGACAGGATGCTCGCGGCGTTGCGCGGGCCGGGGAGCAGCGCCCCGAGGGCCGCGCCGACCGGCACGACCGACAGCGTGCCGAGCGCGAGCACCCACGCCAGGGTCAGCCAGTCGGCGGGCGAGCCCGGCAGCCGGAGCCCGGCGACCGCCGCGCCCGCGACCAGCATCAGCAGCACGTACCCGGCGATCTGCAGCAGCACCGACACCGCGCGCCCGACCAGGTAGGCCGCGGGCCCGCCGGGCACCGTGCGCAGCCGCAGCAGCGTCCCCTCCTCGCGGTCGGCCGCGATGCCCATCGGCAGGTTCAGCAGCGCCGCGGAGAACACCGAGAACGCGATGAACCCCGCGGTCATCAGAACGGCCTGGGACTCCCCGGTGCCCTCCACGACGGTGTCGCCCTGCCAGCGGACCAGCAGCACGTACACCCCGACCGTGCCGATCAGCGTGGACGCCAGCTCCCGGCGGCTGCTCAGGAACTGGACGTGCTCCGTCCATCCGCGGCGCAGCCCGATCCTCATCGCCCGCATGCTCGGCGCGCTCATCACGCGGCCTCCTTCCGTGACACGAGATCGAGATAGCTCTGCTCCAGCGTCGGGCGCCGGATCTCCAGGCCCGGGACGGGCCCGCCGAACCGCCGGTGCAGGTCGAACGCCAGCCGGGACGGGTCGGACGTCCGCTCGGTGCGGCGCGCGCCGTCCTCCAGCCAGCGCACCTCCGACGCCGCCTGCACCACCGACGCCAGCCCGGACGGGGTGCCGCAGACGCGCACGGCGCCGTCGACGAGGATCGCGATCCGGTCGGCGAGCCGCTCCGCCTCGGCGAGGTCGTGCGTCGTGAGCAGCACGGTCATGCCCTCCTCCCGCGCGAGCCGCTCGACCAGCCCGTGGAACCCGCGGCGCGCCTCCGGGTCGAAGCCGGCGGTCGGCTCGTCCAGGAACAGCAGCTCGGGGCGGCCCACGATGCCGAGCGCGATGTCGAGCCGCCGCCGCTGGCCGCCCGACAGCCGCCCGACCAGCTGCCCGGCCTGCGCGGTGAGGCCCAGGGCCGCCAGCAGCTCGTCCGGGTCGCGCGGCCGCGGGTAGAACGCGGCGATGTGCGCGAGCAGCGCCCGCACGCGCCAGCGCGGATGGTCCTGCCAGTCCTGCAGGACGATGCCGAGCCGCGCCCGCCAGGCGTCCCCGCCCGTCCCGGGGTCGGCGCCGAGCACCGCGACCTCGCCGGACGAGCGGCGCCGGAACCCCTCCAGGATCTCGATCGTGGTCGTCTTCCCGGCGCCGTTCGGCCCGAGCAGGGCCACCACCTCGCCGGCCGCGACGTCGAGGTCGACGCCGCGCAGCACCTCGGCGCGGCCGTAGCGCATCCGCAGGTTCCGCGCCCGGACCACCGGCTCGCTCATCTGACGCGCACCCCCATACAGGAACTTGGATCATCGACCCGACTTCTACTTCCGTTGATAGTAGAAGTACTACATCCCATCGCAGTCTCGCAAGCGGACGGACCCTGGCAGGATGGACATGTGCGACTGGCGAAACCACGCGAGCGCCCCGTCCCGTGGACTCCGGGCACGCGCTCGGCGAACGCGCTCCTGGCCGGCGGCTCGTTCGCGCTCATGGCCGTGCTGACGCTCGTGTCGATCCGCACGGGCGCGTCCACGCGGATGCCCTTCTACGGCTGGGCGCTGATGGCGGTCGCCTGCGCGGCGCTGTACTTCCGCCTGAGCCACCCGGTCACGGTCGCCGTCGTCACGTTCTTCGCCTGCGGCGCCTACTACCCGCTGGTGGAACCGGACGGCCCGCTCGTGCTCACCTTCGTGCTCGCGCTCTACACGGCGGCGGCCGAAGGGCACCTCGCGGCGGCCTCCGTGCTCGCGGCGGTCTCGATCGCGGGCTCGGTGGCCGCCGACCGGCAGGACGACATCAACCACCTCGCCGACGCGGCGTCCTTCCTGCTCGCCGGCTGGTTCGTCGCCGTCGTCGCGATCGGCGGCGTCGTCCGCAACCGCCGCGCCTACCTGCGCGAGGCCGAGGAGCGCGCCCGGGTCGCCGAGCGCGGCCGGGAGGCCGAGGCCCGCCGCCGCGCCGTCGAGGAGCGGCTGCGCATCGCCCGCGAGCTGCACGACGTCCTCGGCCACAACATCTCGCTGATCAACGTGCAGGCCGCCGCCGCGCTGCACGGCCTGCGCCGCGAACCCGAGCGCGCCGAGACGGCCCTCACCGCGATCAAGAAGGCGAGCAAGGAGACGCTCCGCGAGATGCGCGCCACCCTCGGCGTCCTGCGGCAGGTCGACGAGGCCGCGCCGGTCGCGCCCGCCCCCGGCCTCGCCCGGCTGGACGAACTGACCGCCGGCATCGCCGCCGCCGGCCTGACGATCCGCACCGAGACCGAGGGCGAGCCGCGCGCCCTGCCCGCCGAGGCCGACCTCGCCGCGTACCGGATCGTCCAGGAGGCCCTCACGAACGTGACCCGGCACAGCGCCGCGTCCACCGCCGTCGTCCGCGTCGCCTACGCCGACGGGCACGTGACGGTCACCGTGGAGGACGACGGGAAGCAGCCGTCGGGCGCACCGTCCGAGGACGGCAGCGGCATCCGCGGGATGCGCGACCGCGCCGAGTCCCTCGGCGGCACCCTGGAGGCCGGCCCCGGCCCGGACGGCGGCTTCACCGTCCGCGCCCGCCTCCCGCTCTAGCCCGCGCCGATGAGTTTCCGGCGCGGCCGGAGTCACCACCGGCATGACCACTGAGCACACACTTCGCACTCCTGAAGCCGACCTCGTGTACGACGTCCACGGGCCGCTGCCGGCCGCCGGCGGGCGACCGCCGCTGCTGACGATCGGGCAGCCGATGGACGCCACCGGCTTCCGCACGCTGGCGTCGCACCTCCCCGACCGCACCGTGGTCGCCTACGACCCGCGCGGCCTCGGCCGGAGCACCCGCAAGGACGGCCGGGACGACCACGACCCCGTCACCCAGGCCGGTGACGTGCACGCCCTCATCGAGGCGCTCGGCGGGGGCCCGGTCGACATGTTCGCCAGCAGCGGCGGCGCGGTGACCGCGCTCGCCCTCGTGGCCGCGCACCCCGCCGACGTCGGCGTCCTGGTGGCGCACGAGCCGCCGCTCCTCCCGCTGCTGCCGGACGCCGCGGCCGCCGCGCGCGCCCGCGCCGCCGTCCGGGACGCGTACGAGAGCAGGGGCTGGGGCGCCGGCATGGCGGCCTTCATCGCGATGACGTCGTGGAAGGGCGAGTTCACCGACGCGTACTTCGCCCAGCCCGCGCCGGACCCCGCCATGTTCGGGATGCCCGCCGAGGACGACGGCACCCGCGGCGACCCGCTGCTGTCCGACCGGTCGTGGGCCGTCAGCGACTACCGGCCCGACGCCGCAGCGCTCAAGGCCGCGCCCGCGCGGATCGTGATCGCGGTGGGCGAGGAGTCCGACGGCATCCTGACCGGACGCACCTCCCTCGCGGCCGCCGAACTGCTCGGCCAGGACGCGACGGTGTTCCCGAGCCACCACGGCGGCTTCCTCGGCGGCGAGTTCGGCCAGGCCGGCCAGCCCGAACGCTTCGCCGAAAAACTCCGCGAAGTCCTCAACGCGCCCTAACCCCCTGTCTCCCTGCCCTGACGCCCTGTCGCCCTGACCTGACGCCCTGACGACCAGGGCCGAGCGATGCGGCGCGCATGTCTGTGACTCCCCGCCGGGCGGCGCAGTCGGTCAGGGGGCGCAGTTGGTCAGGGGGCGTGGCTTGTCAGTTGGGCTCGTCAGTCGGGGGTGTCGTCTTGGGTGGCGAGGGCCTCGTAGGCGGGGGCCAGGACGTCCGGGAGGGAGCGGCGGCGGATCTTGACCGGCGGGGGAGTGGCCACCTGGAGGACGAAGCCGGGCGGGACCGGTGGTGCGGGCGGGCGCTCGCGCAGGCGCGCCAGGCCGGACGGGGGAGTCCAGAAGCCGGCGGCCGTCAGCGGTTCGTCCTCGACGTCGAGCGGGTCGGGTTCGGCCGCGGCGCCGCGCCGCAGGCCGGCGAGGAGCCGGTCGCGGCCCCGGCCGTTCCATTGCAGGATGAGGAACGGGTCGTCGTCGAACGCCTCCGCGAGCAGGTACAGGACGGCGGCGGCGTGCTTGCACGGGTCGCCCCAGTCGGGGCAGTCGCACATGAGGTGCAGGTCGGACGCCGAGCCGGGGAAGAGCGCGAGGCCGAGCTCGGCGAACACCCACTCGATCTCCGGCGGCATCTCCCCGGCCAGCAGCCGGGCCCGGAACACCGCGCGGGACGCCAGCTCCCGCTCGACGGCCCGCCAGTCCGCCTCGTCGATCGCGTCGATGCCGAGCGCCACCTCGTAGGGCTCGGGCGCCGAGCCGTGCACCTTCGCGGTGACCTCGTACGGCTCGACGCGCAGGTCGAACACGTTGCCCTTGCGGGCGTAGGTGCGGCCGCGCTGGAGCCGGCCCTTGTCGGCGAACGACTCGACGAGGTCGATGAAGCGCCGCGACCACCACTCGGTGCCGATCGAGCCGCGCTTGTTGCGGGCCCTGATCCCCTCGACGCCCTCGATGCCCCGCGCGTCGTCGTCCATCAGTCGCTCACCGCCTCGGGGGACAGCCGCAGCACGTCGCGGAGCTCGGCGACCGACAGCTCGGTGAGCCAGTCCTCGCCGGTGCCGACGATCGACTCGGCGAGGGCCTTCTTGCGCTCGATCATCTCGTCGACGCGCTCCTCCATCGTGCCGACGCAGATGAACTTGCGGACCTGGACGTTGCGCGTCTGCCCGATGCGGAACGCGCGGTCGGTGGCCTGGTCCTCGACGGCGGGGTTCCACCAGCGGTCGACGTGCACGACGTGGTTCGCGGCGGTGAGGGTCAGGCCCGTCCCGGCGGCCTTGAGGGACAGCAGGAACACCGCCGGCTCGGGATCGTTTTGGAAGTGCTGGACGAGGTCGTCGCGGGCCTGCTTGGACGTCCCGCCGTGCAGCCACAGGACGGGGCGTTCGAGGCGCGCGGCGAGGTAGGGCTGGAGCATCGAGCCGAACTCGGCGTACTGGGTGAAGACGAGGGCCTTCTCGCCCTGCTCCATGACCTCGGCGCAGATCTCCTCCAGGCGCTGCAGCTTGCCGGAGCGGCCGGGGAGGCGCGAGCCGTCCTTGAGGAGCTGCGCCGGATGGTTGCAGACCTGCTTGAGCTTCGCCATCGTCGCGAGGACGAGCCCTCGCCGCTGCTTCTCGTCGGCCTCGGCGATCTGCTGGAGCATGTCGTCGACGGTCGCCCGGTACAGGGACGCCTGCTCGGTGGTGAGGTTGCAGTAGACCTTGATCTCCTGCTTCTCCGGCAGGTCGGAGATGATCGCCTTGTCGGTCTTGAGGCGGCGCAGGATGAACGGCTGGGTGGCCCGCTTCAGCGCGAGCGCCGCCTGCTCGTCGCCCTCCCGCTCGATCGGGATCGCGAACCGCCGCCGGAACTCCGCGCGCGGCCCGAGCAGCCCCGGGTTCGCGAACTCCATGATCGACCACAGCTCGGTCAGATGGTTCTCGACCGGGGTGCCGGTGAGCGCGATCCGGGTGCGCGCCGGGATGCTCCGCACGGCCCGCGCCTGCCGCGTCGCGCTGTTCTTGAGCGCCTGCGCCTCGTCGCAGATCACCCGCTCCCAGCCGATCGCCGCGAGCGCCTCGGCGTCCCGCGCGGCCGTCCCGTAGGTGGTCAGCACCAGGTCGGCGCCCGCGACGGCCTCGGCCAGCTCGTCGCCGCGGTGCCGCCCCGTCCCGTGGTGGACGTGGACGCGCAGCTTGGGGGTGAACCGCGCCGCCTCCCGCTGCCAGTTCCCCACCAGCGACATCGGCAGGATCGCGAGCGTCGGCCCCGGGCGGGCGCCGCCCTCCCGCTCGTGGACGAGCAGCGACAGCACGGAGATCGTCTTACCGAGCCCCATGTCGTCGGCGAGCAGGGCGCCCAGCCCCAGGTCGTTCATGAAGGTCAGCCAGGCGAGGCCCCGCTCCTGGTAGGGGCGGAGCTCGGCGTCCAGCTCGTCCGGGGTGCGCATGGGGGTGAGGCGGCGGTCGGCCTCGCCGGAGAGCAGGTCGCCGAGGGGGCCGCCCGCGTCGACCTCGGTGAGCGGCAGCGCGTCGTCGCCCGCGTGGACGATCGCGCGGATCGCCTCGGCGGCGGTCATCCGGCCCCGGCGCGGGTGGCGCAGGAAGTCGAGGGCCGCTTCGAGCTGCCGCTCGTCCAGCTCCACCCACTGGCCGCGCAGGCGGACGAGCGGGGTCTTCAGGCGGGCCAGCTCCTCCAGCTCGGCCTCGTCGATGCTCTCGTCGCCGATGGCGAGGTCCCAGCGGAAGCCGACCATGGCCTTCAGGTCGAAGCCGGAGGGCGCCGCCGCCCCGGCGGAGGCCTCCGGGTCCTCGGTGCGGGTGGTCAGCTTCATGCCGAGCTTCGCCTTGCCCGCCCACTGGGGGAGCAGGACGCCGAAACCGGCGGCGGCGAGCATCGGGGCCGCCTGGCGCAGGAAGCGGAACGCGCCCGCGGTGTCGAGGACGAGCTCGGCCGGCGCGGGGCCGTTCAGCGCGGGGGCCATGTCGGGGAACAGGCGCAGCGCCCGGCCGAGGCCGCCGAGGAGGGTCTCCTCCGCGTCCGGGATCGAGGTGGCCTCGCCGTCCCAGACGAGCGCGGCCGGGACGTAGAGGCTGGGGTCGTCGGTGCCCTGCAGCGCGAACTCGACCCGCCAGGAATCGGAGTCGGGCTTCTCGCGGTCGGCGGCCTCGCCGAACTCCTGCTTCTCCCCGAACTCCGCCGCGCCGGGCTCGGCGAGGCGGAAGCAGACGCGCAGCGGGCCGGACGGGCGGCGCGCGGCGGCGGCCCACGCGTCCAGCTCGGCGATCAGGTCGGCGGGGTCGTCGCGCGGTTCGCGGGCGACGGCGGCGGACGGCCCGGTCAGCGCCATCACCCAGCGCTCGGCGAGCGGCAGCCGGTCGGGCTCCTTGCGCCGCGACACCAGCAGCGGATGCGGCACCACTCCCCGGACGGCCGTGTCGACCAGCCCGGACAGCGCCTCCCGCAGCACCTCGGCGGCGGGGCGCCCGCCGTCGGCCGCGCGGCACGCGGCGGGCATGGCGCGCACGAGGTCGCGGAAGCGGGCCGGGTCGTCGATCACCGGGCGCCACCGCGCCACGAGGTCGCCGTCCTCGCGCAGCAGGGCGGGCAGCACGTGGCCGCGCCCGGCGAGGTGGACGGCCTCGTCCGCGAGCAGGCACAGGAACCGCAGGTCGGTGCCGGGGACGACGTCGCCGCTGTGCTCGGCCGCCTGGAGCAGCGCCATCGCGGGGAACGGTTCGAGGACCAGCGCGGGCACCCGCCACGGCCGCAGCTCCGGCTCGTCCCGCACCGGCTCGGGGCCGAGCTCCACCGAGGGCAGCGGATGGTCGCCGTGCGTCGGCAGCGTCATCGCCAGCTCGACGCGGAATCCGGTGCGGACGAGCGGCTCGTACGACGTCCCGGTGAAATCGCAGGTCGCGAAGGGATGGACGTCCGGTGACGGCTCGTACGGGCCGGTGCGCTCGGCCCACAGGCAGAGCGCACCGCCATGCCAGGTGGCGTGGGCGACGAGCATGGTCACCGAAGCTACCAGCAGCCTCTGACAGCACGACCCGTCACAACCGCCGCACCCGCCGCTGACTAGGCTCGGGGACGTTCACCGCCGGATGCACAGGAGGGTCGCCGTGGGCGAGTTCGTACGGGTCGTGGTCGAGGACGGGGTCGCGACGATCAGGCTGGACCGTCCCAAGATGAACGCCCTGAACGCCCAGATGCAGCGGGAGCTGATCGACGCGGCGCGCCAGGTGTCCGAGGACGCCGAGGTCGGCGCGGTCGTGCTGTACGGCGGGGAGAAGGTGTTCGCGGCCGGGGCGGACATCAAGGAGATGGCGCCCATGTCGTACGCGGAGATGTCGGGCGCGCCGTCCCGCCTCCTGCAGGACTTCACCAGGGAGCTGGCCGCGATCCCGAAGCCGGTCATCGCCGCGATCACCGGTTACGCGCTCGGCGGCGGGCTGGAGGTGGCGCTGACCGCCGACTTCCGCGTCGCGGGCGAGGGCGCCAAGGTCGGGCAGCCGGAGATCCAGCTCGGCATCATCCCCGGCGCGGGCGGCACGCAGCGGCTGTCCCGGCTGATCGGCCCGTCCCGCGCCAAGGACCTGATCTTCTCCGGACGGCACGTCAAGGCGGACGAGGCGCTCGCCCTCGGCCTCGTCGACCGGGTCGTCCCGGACGCCGACGTCTACACCGCCGCGAAGGAGTGGGCGGCGACGTTCGCCGGCGGCCCGGCGATCGCGCTGCGCGCCGCCAAGCAGGCCATCGACCGGGGCCTGGAGGTCGACCTCGACACCGGCCTGGAGATCGAGCGGACGCAGTTCGCCGCCCTGTTCGCCACCGACGACCAGGCGAACGGCATGAAGAGCTTCATGGAGGAAGGCCCGGGCAAGGCGAAGTTCACCGGCCGCTGAGCGTGCGCTCCTGCGCGTCCAGCACCTCGTCGGCGTAGCGCTCGGTCCACCGGCCCAGGGCGGACAAGGGCTCGATCAGCCCCCGCCCAGGGCCGGTCAGCTCGTACTCCACACGCGGTGGTGCCTCGGCGTAGCGGCGCCGCACCACCAGGCCGTTCTGCTCCAGGCGCCGCAGCGTCTCGGTCAGGACCTTCTGGCTGATGCCGCCGATGCGCTCCCGCAGCTCGCCCGGACGGCGGGGGCCGTCGCGCAGCGACCAGAGCACCACGCCGGTCCAGGTCCCCGACAGCAGGTCGAGGCCGAGCCGCGTGCGGCAGTCGGCGATGAATTCGTCCATGGTCTCGTCGGCCATCCTGCCCCTCCCGATACGCACCAGATGGTGCCGAACGGACCGCTTAGCGTCCCGTCCGACGGTAATCGAGCGGGAGGTCATCATGCGGATCGGAGTGCTGGGCGCCGGGGACATGGCGGACGCGCTGGCGACGCAGTGGGCGCGTAAGGGGCATGAGGTGCGGATCGGGGCGCGCACGCCCGCGAAGGCGGTGGCGCTGGCGGAGCGGATCGGGAACGGCGCGGCCGGCGGCACCCTGCGGGAGGCGGCGGTGGACGCGGACGCGGTGCTGCTCGCCGTGTGGCACGAGGGCGTCCCCGACGTCCTGCGCGCGGCGGGCCCGCTGGACGGGCGGGTGCTGATCGACTGCACGAACCCGATGGAGCCGCCGTTCGAGCGGCTCAAGACGGCGGGCGGCCCCTCGGCGGCGCGGCGCGTCGCGGACGCCACCGGCGCGCGTGTCGTCAAGGCGTTCAATCTGTGCCACGAGAGCGTGTGGCGGATGGAGCCCCCGGAGTTCGGCGGGCGGCCGCTCGGCGTGCCGCTGTGCGGGGACGACGCGGAGGCGCTCGCCGCGGTCAGGACGCTCGTCGCGGATCTCGGCTGCGTCCCGATGGACGGCGGGAGCCTGGAGCGGGCCGGGCTGCTGGAGGCGGCGGCCGCGTTCGTGGTCGGGCTGTGGGTCGCGGGCGAGGACCCGTCCGCGATGCTGCCGCCGCCCGCGTTCGCCGGCGGCGACCCGCGGCGCACGTCGGTAAGTGAGGGTTAACCGTTACTTCTGTTTTCGAGTGTGCTGCCGGGGTCATTGCGGTTCCGTCGATAGCATCTGCCGCCATGCGACACGCGTACCGAACCGCGCTCGTGACGGGCGCGTCCAGCGGCATCGGGGAGAGCTTCGCGCGGCTGCTGGCCGGCCGCGGCGCCGACCTGGTGATCGTGGCGCGCCGCGCCGAGCTGCTGGACGGGCTGGCCCGCGAGCTGGTCGAGCGGTACCGGGTCGCGGTGGAGGTGGTGGCCGCCGACCTCACCGACCCCGCGCAGCGCGCCGAGGTCGAGGGGAGGCTGCGCGCCGACCCGGTCGAGCTGCTGGTGAACAACGCGGGGTACGGCGCTTTTGGAGCGTTCGCGGAGCTGCCGCTGGACGACCATCTGGCGCAGATCGAGCTGAACGTCACCGCGCTCGTCCGGCTCACGCACGCCGCGCTGCCGGGGATGGTCGAGCGCGGCCGGGGCGGGGTGCTGAACGTCGCCTCGATGTCGGGGTTCGCGCCGTCGCCCGGCAGCGCCACCTACGGGGCCTCCAAGGCGTACGTGGCGTCGTTCTCCGAGAGCCTGCACGCGGAGGTGTCGGGCAAGGGCGTGCACGTGACCGCGCTGTGCCCCGGCTTCACCCGCACCGAGGACGACGTCCCCGCCAACCTGCTGTGGCTGCGCCGGGACGACGTGGCGCGCGCGGGCCTGGACGCGGTGGCCGCCGGGCGCGCGCTGTGCGTCCCCGGCATGCAGTACAAGGCGGCCATGCCGGCGCTGAAGCTCGTGCCAAGACCGCTGCTCAGGGCGGCCGTGAACCGCATGTGGCAGCAGGCCGCCGACACGCGCTGACGCCGCGCCGCTTTGCTCAGGTCTACAAAACTTCCCGTGGGTTGATTGTGGCGGTGCTGACTTGACGGGGGTCACGGCCAATGGCGACGATCGAACCTACGCTTGAGTAGGTTGTGTACGGCCTGCTGGGCGCACCGATCGAGCCGCGGACGCGGCCCGCGTCCGGCAAGTCCACCTCGTCCCAGCGAAGGAACCGCATGTCCGTGACCCCCGCAGAGAAGTTCCAGACCGGCATCCTGCACGACCTCGAGCCGGTGGTCGAGAAGGAACTGAACCGGCACCTCTCGATGGCCAAGGAATGGTTCCCGCACCAGTACGTCCCGTGGGGCCAGGGCCGCGACTACGACGGGCCGCTCGACGGCGAGCCCTGGTCGCTGGAGCAGTCGAAGCTGAGCGTCGAGGCGCGCGAGTCGCTCATCGTCAACCTGCTCACCGAGGACAACCTCCCCGGCTACCACCGCGCCATCGCCACCGTCTACGGCCGCGAGGGCGCCTGGGGCACCTGGGTCAACCGCTGGACGGCCGAGGAGAACCGGCACGGCATCGTCCTGCGCGACTACCTCACCGTGACCCGCGCGGTCGACCCGGTCGCGCTGGAGCGCGCCCGCATGCACCACATGGAGGCCGGCTACGAGGCCGACCACGGCGACTCGTTCCTGCACGGCTCGGCGTACGTGTCGTTCCAGGAGCTGGCCACCCGCGTGTCGCACCGCAACACCGGCAAGGCGTCCGGGGACCCCATCTGCGAGCAGATGATGGCCCGCATCGCCGCGGACGAGAACCTCCACATGATCTTCTACCGGAACCTGATGGCCGCCGCGCTGGAGGCCGCCCCGAACGAGACGATGCGGGCGATCACCGACGTGGTGAAGGGCTTCCAGATGCCCGGCCACAGCATCGACGGCTTCCTCCGCAAGTCCGTGATCATCGCCAACGCCGGCATCTACGACCTGCGGCTGCACCACGACGACGTGCTCGTCCCCGTGCTGCGCAAGTGGGGCGTGTTCGACCGCACCGACCTGTCCGGCGACGGCGAGAAGGCCCGCGAGGAGCTGGGCGAGTTCCTGGAGCAGCTCGACGCCGCCGCCGTCAAGTTCGAGACCCGCCGCGAGGAGCGCCGCGCCCGCCAGGCCGCCCGCAAGGGCTGAGCCCCGGCCCGGGTTCCGACCGCGTTCCGACCGGGTCCCGCGGGAACGCGGCCCCCGTTCCCGGCGTCAAAGCATGCATGGGGACGCATCGGCGACTGGGCGGGTATCGGTTGCTGGGCGAGATCGGCCGGGGGAGCACGGCCGTGGTGTACCTCGCCATGGACTCCGAGGGCCGCGAGGTCGCGGTCAAGGAGCTGATACCCGAACTGACGGGGGTACAGGAGGCGATCGACCGGCTGGCACGGGAGATGCGGGCGCAGGCGCGGGTGCGCAGCGCCCACGTCGCCCGCCTGCTGGACGGGGCGATCACCGCGGAGCGGCCGCACGTGGTCATGGAGTACGTGCCGGGCTGCCCGCTGAACGACCTGATCGCGGCGTACGGGCCGCTGCGCGGCGACCGGCTCGCCCGGTTCGCGCGCCGGCTGGCGCTCGCGCTCGGCGACGTCCACGACGCGGGCGTGCTGCACCGCGACGTATCGCCGGGCAACGTCATCGTGCTGGGCGACCGGCCCACGCTGATCGACTTCGGGATCGCGCACGAGGCCGGCGCCGAGCAGCTCACCAAGCGCGGGATGGTCGTGGGGACGCCCGCCTACCTGGCCCCGGAGCTGATCGAGGGGGAGCGCGCCACCACCGCGTCGGACGTGTTCTCCTGGGCGGCGACCGTCGCGTACGCGGCGACGGGCCGCCCGCCGTTCGGGCGCGGCTCGCTGCACGGGGTGTGCTTCCGGATCCTGCGCGGCCAGGCCGACCTGGACGGCGTCCCCGCCCCGGTGGCCGGGCTGCTGCGGGCGGCGCTGCGGCGCGATCCGTCCCGGCGCCCGTCCGCGCGCTGGTTCGCGGGCGCGCTCGCGGGGGAACCCGCCGGAAAGCCCGGCAGAGGGCCCGGCAGGGGGCCCGCCGGGCACCGCTCCCGGCGGGGCGGGCCGGTGACCGCCCGTGACGGGGTGGCCGCGTGACGTCGTCGGAAGCCGCCCGTCCGCGGCGTCGAGGGTAGGGTTTCGGAAACGATGAAGGGAGCCGTCACGTCCGGGGACCGAATCGGCCACTACAGCGTCCTGCAGACCCTCGGGGAAGGGGGCATGGGCGTCGTCTACCTCGGCGCCGACGCCGAGGGGCGCAACGTGGCCATCAAGGTGCTGCGGCCCGCGGTCGCGGGCGACGCCACGGCGCGCCGCCGGCTGGCCCGCGAGGTCGACTCGATGCGCAGGGTGCACAGCCCGCACGTCGCGGAGATCCTCGACGCCGACGTGACCGCCGACCAGCCCTACATCGTGACCCAGTACGTCCCCGGCCGGACGCTCGAAGAGGTCGTCGAGGACGCCGGGCCGATCTACGGGCCGGGGCTGCAGCGGCTCGGCGTCGGGCTGGCGGCGGCGCTGTCGGCGATCCACGGCGCCGGGATCGTGCACCGCGACATGAAGCCCGGCAACGTGATGCTCGTGGACGGCGAGCCCGTCGTCATCGACTTCGGCATCGCGCAGGCCGCCGACGCGACCCGGCTCACCGCGACCGGGATGGTCATCGGCACCCCCGGCTACCTCGCCCCGGAGATCATCGAGGGCGAGGACGCGGGCCCGCCGTCGGACGTGCACGCCTGGGCCGGGACCGTGGCCTACGCCGCCACCGGCCGGCCCCCCTTCGGCTCCGGCACCTTCGAGTCGATCTTCTACAAGATCATGCAGGGCACGCCCGACCTGGACGGCGTGCCGGACGCGCTGCTCCCGGTGCTGCGGTCGGCGATGGCGCGGCACCCGGCCGAGCGCCCCACCGCCGTGAAGCTGGTGCAGCTCACCCGGCGGATCCACCTCGAAGCCACCATCACCGACCAGACCCGCGTCGACCGGCACTACCCGGCTCCGGCCGTGCCGCCGGTCGCGCCGGCGGACGGCACGTCCGTGGACGAGCCGGCGCCCGACCACTCCCGGATGTTCTCGATGCCGGTGACGGGGTCGCCGCCGGACACCTCCCAGGACGTCCCGGCACCGCCGCCGCCCGCGACGACCCCGGGCGGGAACGCGCTGCCCGCGCCCGCGCCGGCGCCCGTCCCGGCGCAGCCGCGCGACTTCGTCGGCCAGCTGCCGCCCGCCGCGCCGCCGCCACCGCCGCCGGGCCCGCCGCCCGCCCAGTTCAAGGCGGGCGAGCAGTTCGGCGGGCGCGGCTACGCCCCGCCCGACCCGTACGGCCAGAGCGGCGCGTACCCGCCGTACGCGCCGCCGCCCAACCAGCCCCACCAGCCGCCGCCGAACCAGCCGCCGCCGGGCGCGCTGCAGCGCGGCGGCCCGTACGACGCGCAGACGCAGGACGCGCAGCGCCGCGTCGCCGACCAGGCCCGCGCCGACCGCGAGCGCGCCGAGCGCGCCGACCGCGACCGCCGCAAACCCTACGGCTGGTACCGGGTGCTGAGCTTCATCGTCCTGGTGGCGCTGCTCGCGTTCGCCAACATCGCGCCGCTGCTCGCCCTCGGCGTCACCATCGGCGGCGTGTTCGTGCTGCGGGCGGCCGACAAGGCCGCCAAGGGCATGGAGGGCCGGCAGACCAGGCGCGGGCCGCGCTCGGGCGACGCCGTCGCCGCCGCGTTCCGGACGCCGCTGCACCTGCCGGGCGCCCTGATGTCCACGGTGCTGTGGACGTCGCTCAGCCTGCTGGCCGGGCTCGTCATGCTCGGCGTGCTGATCTTCGCGCAGTCGGACATGACGGCGTCGAAGGCCATCGCGTACTCGTCCATGGCGGTGATCGGGCTGCTCTGCCTCGCGCCGGGCAGCGGCGCGCCCCGGCGGCAGCTCGCCCGGATCTGGGGCGCGCTCCTGCCGCGCGCCGAGGCGGCCCTCGCGGGCGCGCTCGTCCTCGGGATCTTCGCGGGGGTGCTGGCCGGGCTGTCGCAGCGGCAGCCGCCCGACACCACGCCGCTGGACGGCATGGGCCAGAGCCTGGAGGGCCTGCGGGCCGACGTCCGCGACCTCGTCTCCAACATTCCCGGCCTGTGACCTGCGGCCCGCCCCGGCGGGCTCCCGGGGACCTCAACAGACCTCGACGGACCTTGACGGGTCGGTATGGTGGCGACCCTTATGAGCGGTGAGACGAGGCGACTGGAGCACATCGGCCCGTACCGGCTGCTGTCCGGGACGGGCGGCGAGGCATCGCAAGGGGCCGCCGGGGCCGTGCACCGCGCGGCGGGGCCGGACGGCCGCGACGTCGCGATCCGGCTGCTCCCGCCCGGCGCCGCCGTCGACATCGGGCGGATGCGCGAGGTGCTCAGCCCCTACGTGGTGGACGTCCTGGACGGCGAGCCCGCCGGGCCGCGCCCCTATGTCGTGTCCCGGTTCGTCCCGGGGCGGCCGCTGGCGGAGGCGGTCGCCGAGCGCGGTCCCATGTCGGGGGACGCGCTGTGCCGCCTGGCCGCCGGGCTGGCCAAGGCCCTCGCCGCCATCCACGGGACGGGTCTCGTGCACGGGGCGCTGGAGCCGGGGACCGTGCTCGTCGTGGACGACGCGCCGGTCGTCGTCGACTTCGCCCTGACCGCCGCCACAGACCCGGCGGGCGATGTCCGCGCGTGGGCCGCGACGGTGGCGTTCGCCGCCACCGGGCGGCGCGACGCCCCGGCCGGCGCGCTGCCGGCCGCGCTGCGCCCGCTGGTCGAGGCCGCCGCGCACCCCGATCCGGGGATGCGCCCGGCGGCGCAGCCACACTCGTACGCTATTGACAAGTTGGCCCCATTCGTGATCACATTTTCGGCTGGAGCAGCCTATGCGGCGTGATGACGTCTTTCGCCGTT
>NZ_JBFARO010000139.1:0-20468 GCF_040677125.1 Actinomadura sp. NPDC049382 | reverse complement strand
GCGTCTCGGCGGCCGTCGCCGCCAAGGCGGCTGGGGCGGTGATCGCGGCGAGCGCCGTCGCGGCGGGCGGCGCGGGGGTGTACGCGGCGAGCACCGGCGACGAGGCGTCGCGGGTGGAGCGGCCCCCGGTCCTCCAGGTGCGGCCCGTGTCGTTCACCCGGACGACGAGCGGCCCCTCGACCCGGGTCACGGCGCGGGTGCCGCAGCTGTCCGGGCTCCCCGGCGGGCTGACGGCCAGGGTGAACGCGCTCATCCGGGAGCCGGCCGAGCGCTGGGCGGAGAGCGCCGGATCGGACCTGGCCGCCTTCCTGCCGAGGGACGACCCCGCGAACCCCTACACGGGCAAGGTCGAGTACGACGTGGGCCTCAAGGGGCCGAAGCTCTTCTCCGTCCGCTACAGCTTCAGCGGGACGGTCATGACGCGGAACACGCCCGCCGTGCAGGTGGTCACGGTCGACCTCACCACCGGCCGGGCGCTGGCGAGCCGCGACTTCTTCCGCCCCGACGCGCTGACAGGGCCGCGCATGAGCGCCCTCACACGCCTGCTGGCCGAGTACGGTCCCGGGCACGGCTCGCTGTGCGGCGAGGGCCCGTTCTGGGACTCCGAACGCCGCCAGTACGTCGACACCCCGCCGTACGCTCGGGACCTGACGCCCACCCTGGTGAACGAGGGCGTCCTGCACATGCTGCCGACGCGCCAGGGGATCGTCTTCTACCCGCCGGTGTCGCGGATGGGGTACTCGATGGCGTGCGGGCGGCAATGGCGGCCGTTCGACATCCCGTACCGGCGCCTCGGGCGGTACATCAGGCCGGACGTCTTCCGAGCGGCGGGCGCGGCCGTTCCCACGCCCTGAGCCACTCCGGGGCCCGGAGCCGCGAAGGCCCCCGCCTCGCGAGGCGGGGGCCTTCCACGGAGTGCCGGGCGCGCGTCACCTCGCGCGCCGCGCGGTCAGAACGTGCCGCGGCGGGTGCGCCAGTTGCGCTTGCGGCCGCCGTGCCCGCGCGTGTTCATGCCGGTCAGCGCCGCCACCCCGAGCGCGGCGATCACGACCGCGAACACGAAGGCGATGAGGGTTCCCGCGCCGAGTGCGTCCGCGACGACACCGCCGAGGACGGCGCCGGCGACCCCGATGAGCAGGGTCAGCAGAACGCCGATCGGGTTGCGGCCCGGAACGAGCAGCCGGGCGAGGGCTCCGATGACGGCACCGACGACGATGAACCAGAGGATCGTCGTGAGCATGTCGATCATCCATTCCTTCTCCGTGGGCCGGGACGGCCCGTGAACGGTGATCGGTATGCCCGTTATGTCAGGTTAAAACAAAACGCAGGTCAAACGCCCCGCCGGCCCGCCGGCCGAGGCCGTCACGCGTACTGCGTGCCGAAGCCCACGCTGCGCTGCTCGTCCTCGGAGATCTCCAGGTAGCCGACCCGGGCGGCCGGGATCACGATCCGCCCGGCCCGCCGGTCCTTGAGGACCAGCACGCCGTTCGGCTCGTGGAGCGCGTCGGAGAGCGCCTCCGTCACCTCGTCGGCCGACTGCGCCGTGTCCACCACGAGCTCCTTGGGAACGTTCTGCACCCCGATGCGAACCTGCAACGCGCTGCTCCCGTCGTCCGTCTGCGTCCCCGCCGACCGCCGGCGGGGTCTCTCCCCCGATGGTCGCACGGAGATCACCCGGCGCGCGGGCAGTCGGTTGTGCCGAGGGTGAACGCCCCGTCCCGCGCCGGGGTCAGCCCTGGTCGGTCGTGCGCGGGAAGCCGGAGATGCCGCGCCAGGCCAGCCGGGCGATGATCTTCTCGGCGGTGTCCTTCGGGATCGCGCGGTGCTGGGAGAGCCAGAACCGGGCGCTGACCTCCGCCATGCCGACCAGGCCCATGCCGAGCAGGTGCGCCTCCTCGGCGGGGGCGTTGGTGTCCTCGGCGATGACCTGGGCGATCATCTCCGCGCACTGCTGGTTGGCGCGGTCGACGCGGGCCCGGACGGGCGCCACGTTGCGCAGGTCGGACTCGAAGACGAGCCGGTAGGCTTCGCCGTCGCCGGCCACGAAGTCGTAGAAGGCCTGCATGCTCGCCTGGACGCGCAGCTTGTTGTCCGTGGTGGACTCCAGCGCCTCCCGGACGATCCTCACCAGGTTCTCGGCGTGCTCGTCCAGCAGGGCCAGGTACAGCTCCAGCTTGCCCGGGAAGTGCTGGTAGAGCACGGGCTTGCTGACGCCTGCGCGCTCGGCGATCTCGTCCATCGCCGCAGCGTGGTACCCCTGCGCGACGAACACCTCCTGGGCCGCGCCGAGCAGCTGCCTGCGGCGCGCCAGCCGCGGCAGCCGCGTACCGCGGGGGCGGGCGTCCGGGGTCGCGGTCACCACACTCTCCGATCACCGAATCGTCGCGGCGGGAGGGGGTCGTCCGCCGCGTGTGGACAATCACATCATCCTACGCGCGAGTAACTCCGTCGGGGACATTCTCGCCGCGGCGGCGTTCCTTCGCGCAGGTCAGTGTATTCCCGCCGGGGCGGGCGCCACCCCGCACCGATCTTTTTCGAAAACCTTGTTACCTGTGGCGCGGACCAACGCCGGTCACCGGTAGTCGTCCTCGTCCACCGGCACCTCGCGCCGCTGCTCGGCGGCGTCGGCCTCGTTCGCCTCCTCCGGCAGGGGGGCGGCGGTGCCGGGGCCGTCCACCGTCTCGTCCAGCGCGGCGCGCTGCTCGGCGGCGTCGGCCTCGTTGGCGTCATCGGGCGCCGGCCGGTCCAGGTCGTCGGTCTCGCTCATCTCGGTCCTCCTCCGAAGTCCCGTCGCGGCGCCACCGCTCCGCCAGCTCCCGCAGCGGCGCCTCGACGGCCTCGCCGTAGGTCGGGAACGCGTGGACGACGTCGGCGAGCAGGCTCAGCGGCGTCTCCGCGCGGATGGCCAGGGCGATCTCGCTCATCCACTCCTCGGCATGGCGGCCGGCCGCGGCGGCGCCGACGAGCAGCCCGCGGGAGCGGTCGGCGTACAGTTCGACGCGGCCGCGCTCGTCGGCCTCCACCGCCGCCCGCGCCGTCGCGGCGAGGTCGTACCCGGCCGTGAGGAGGTCTATGCGGAGTTCCGCCGCCCGCGTGGGCGAGATCCCGACCGAGTAGACGGAGGGGGAGGTGTGGACGACGCGGGGGATCGCGCGGTAGTCGGCCTCGCGGCGCCGCCCGAGGAGGTTCGCCAGCACGATCTGCGCCTGGTAGCGGGCCGCGTGCGTGGTCCGCGCGATGCCGGTGACGTCACCGGCCGCCCACACACCCCCCGTACTGGACGGCACCCGGCACGTCTCGTCCACGGGGACGCCTTCGCCCGGGGACACGGCGATGCCGAGGGTCTCCAGCCCGAGGCCCTCCACGCGGGGACGGCGCCCGGCGGCGACGAGGACGCGGTCGGCGTCGAGCGTCCCGCCGTCCGACAGCCACAGCCGCACGCCGACGTCCTTGCGCTCGACGTTGCCGACGGCGGCGCCGAGCCGCAGGTCGACGCCCATGCGGCGCAGCGCGTCCGCGACCACCTCGCCGGCGAACGGCGCCTCGGCGGTCAGCAGCCGCCCGGACGCCTCCACGACCGCGACCTGCGACCCGAACGCCGCGTACACCTGGGCCAGCTCGCAGCCGACCGGGCCGCCGCCGAGGATCACCAGCCGGCGCGGCAGGTCGGGCACCGACAGCGCCTCCGCGCTCGTCCAGAGCGGGACGTCCGCGAGGCCCTCGACGGGCGGGATCACCGGTTCGCTGCCGGTGCAGACGACGAGGTCGCCGTAGCCGTGGACGGCCCCGTCCACCTCCACGCGCCCCGGTTCGAGGACGCGGCCGCGGCCGCGCAGCACGGTCACGCCGGCCTCGGCCATCCGCGCGACGGCGGGATCGTCGCCGCGGCGTCCGGCCAGCTCGTCGCGGCGCGCCAGCGCCATCTCCCAGGTCTCGCCGCGCCGCGCCGACAGCAGCAGCGACTTGGACGGCACGCACGCGAAGTACGGCGATTCTCCGCCGACCAGGCGGTTCTCGACGAGCGCGACGTCCCGGCCGGCGCGGGCGAGCCCGGCCGCGACCAGTTCCCCCGCCGTCCCGCCGCCGAGGACCACGGCGTCGTAGTGGTTCTGCGACAACTGCTCTTCCTTCCGCCCCGCTCGGTGTCCCCGCGTCCATGGTGGCGGAATCCGATCCCGGAGCGTGCCGGTTCGAACACATAGGGCACGCGAATCGCGGCGGGAAGCTCAGGGGAGCGGGCGGTGGTCCTTCAGAAGCGGCGCCAGGAGGTCGCCGTGCTCGTCCACTCGCTCCAGCGCCTCGCCGGGGGAGAACACGAGGTCCGCGGCGTCCTCGCAAGATTCGAGCTCGTCCCACGTGACGGGCGTCGAGACGGACGGGCGGCTGGCCGCGCGCAGCGAGTACGGCGCGACGGTCGTCTTCGCGGGGTTGTTCTGGCTCCAGTCGACGAAGACCTTGTCCTTGCGCAGGCGCTTCTCCATCTTCGCGACGACCAGGTCCGGGTGCTCCTTGGCGAGCCGTTCCGCGATGCCCTTGGCGTACTGCGACGTCCGCTCGGCCTCCTTCGGCTCCTTGATGGGGACGTACACGTGCAAGCCCTTCTTGCCGCTGGTCTTCGGGTACGCCTGCAGGCCGTCCTCACCGAGCAGTTCTTCGAGCAACAGCGCCACCTTGCACGCCTCGACGATCGTCGCGGGCGGGCCGGGGTCGAGGTCGAAGACGAGGAGGTCGGGGGTGTGCACCTTGCCGCGCGGCCCCACCTTCCACTGCGGGACGTGCAGTTCCAGCGCCGCGAGGTTCGCGCACCACACGAGCGTGGGCAGGTCGTCCACCACGATGTAGTCGAGGGTCTCGCGGCCCCGCGTGCTGCCGGGGCTCGGCACGGTCGCGGTGCGAATCCAGTCGGGGGTGTGGGAGGGCGCGTTCTTCTCGAAGAACTTGCCGCCGTCGACGCCGTCCGGCCAGCGGATCCGGGTGGCGGCGCGGTCCTTCAGGTGCGGCAGCATCACCGGGGCGATGCGCGCGTAGTAGTCGATGACCTCGCCCTTGGTGAACTCCGGATAGAGGTTCTTGTCGAGGTTGGACAGCGAGAGCTGCTGCCCGTCCACCTCCACTGTGGTCTTCTTGCCGCTCATGCACCGCCTCCGGCGGCTCCTGTACGGCCCTGTCCGGCGTGTTCGGCGCGCGCCGGTCTACTGCTCACTCGTGACCTCCAGGGGGTCCTTGTCGTCACGCAGGCCCCTCCAGGACGGGAAGCGGAGGCGTCCGTCCCGGGTGCGGGCGCTGTAGGCGACCTCCCCGACGAGTTGCGGCTCAACCCATTGGGCGTCTTTGGCGAACTCGCGCGGGACGGCCTCGTCGTAGGGGCTCGTCGGACGGCGCAGCGGCCAGAGCGTCTCGTACAGCTCGTCCAAGGCGCGGTCGGTGAAGCCCGTGCCGACGTGGCCGACGAACCCCAGCATGCCCTTCACGTCGTACTCGCCGAGTAGCAGCGACCCCACTCCGCCTTCGCGCCGCCCCTTGCCGGGCTTCCACCCGCAGACGATGACCTCGCGCGTCATGAAGTTCTTCACCTTGCGCCAGAAGTCGACGCGCCGCCCGGGCCGGTAGGGGGAGTCGAGCCGCTTGGCGAGGACGCCCTCCAGACGCTGCTCGCGGGTGAAGGCGAGTAACTCCCGCACCTGCGTGGCGTCGGCGCCGTGCAGGTACGGGGGGACCTCCACGGGGCCGGTTCCGGCCAGGTCCAGATCGGCCAGCAGCGACCGGCGGTCGGTGTACGGCATGTCGTAGAGGAGGTGCCCGTCGAGGTACAGGACGTCGAAGACCACGTACCGGACGGGGACGAGGCGGATCAGCCGGGCGTCGGGGTGCTCGACGTGCATCCGCCGCTGGAGGCGCTCGAAGCTCGGCCGCCCCTCGTCGAAGGCGACGACTTCGCCGTCCAGCACGACGTCGTGGTCGGGCAGCAGGTCGGCCAGGGCGGACAGCTCCGGGTACCGGCCCGTCACGTCGCCGCCGCGCCGCCCGCCGGCCCGGACGCCGTCCGCCGAGACGTGCGCCAGGACGCGGACCCCGTCCCACTTCAGCTCCAGGCCCCAGCGCTCGCCGTCGGGGGGCAGCTCCCCGGTGGCGGCCATCATGGGCTCGACGGGCCACGGCATGGTCATACCGGCGTCTTACCCGGTCCCGCCGCGCAGAAAAGGATCAACGGCTCGTTCTGGCGCAAAACGCGGGAGGTTGCGACGCTAGGAGCGGGAACGTGCTGGGTAAGGACGGATCATGCGGAGTATCTGGAAGGGCGCGATCTCGTTCGGGCTGGTGACGATACCGGTGAAGCTCTATTCGGCGACCGAGCAGAGGGACGTCAGCTTCCACCAGGTGCACCGGGAGGACGGCGGGCGCATCAAGTACAAGCGGGTCTGCACGGTCGACGGCGAGGAGGTGCCGTACTCCGACATCGCCAAGGGCTACGAGCTGCCGTCCGGCGAGATGGTCATCCTCACCGACGAGGACTTCGCCGACCTGCCGCTGTCGTCCAGCCGCCGGATCGACGTCCTGCAGTTCGTGGAGCAGGAGGAGGTCGACCCGATCTACTTCGCGAAGTCCTACTACCTGGAGCCGGACGCGCAGGGCGCCAAGCCGTACGTGCTGCTCCGCGACGCGCTGGAGAACTCCGGGCAGGTCGCGGTCGTGAAGGTCGCGCTGCGGCAGCGCGAGTCGCTCGCCACGCTGCGCGTCCGCAACGGCGTGTTCGTGCTGGAGACGATGCTCTGGCCGGACGAGGTCCGCACCCCCGACTTCCCGTTCCTGGACGAGGACATCGAGATCCGCAAGCAGGAGCTGTCGATGGCGACCTCGCTGATCGAGTCGATGGAGGGCGAGTTCGACCCGTCGGAGTACAAGGACGCCTACCGCGAGGCACTCCAGGCGGTCATCGACGCCAAGGTCGAGGGCCGGGAGGTCACCCGGCCGGAGGAGGCCGAGGAGGAGCCCGCCGCGGACCTGCTCAGCGCCCTGCGCGCCAGCGTCGAGGCCGCCAAGAAGAGCCGCGGCGAGAAGGACGGCAAGGCCGCGTCCGGCAAGGGGGCGGCCGCCAAGAAGCCCGCCGCCCGCAAGGCGCCGGCCAAGTCGGGCGCGAAGAAGGAGCCCGCCAAGAGCCGGAGCCGCAAGTCGGCCTGAGCCCCGCCGTCAGTTGTCGCGGCGGGCGGTGAGGACGCGGCCGAGCAGCGCCGCGGTGCCGGACGGGTCCGTGCACGGCGCGATCCGCTCGCCCCAGCCGTAGAAGTAGGCCCAGGAGCCGCCGGGGCCGTCGGGGGCCGCGATGACGCTCTCGTTGATCCGGCGCATGTGCGGGTCGGCGACGAGCGCGGACGGGCGGCGGCCGGCGGGCGCGGCGACCTCGACCGCCCAGCCCGCGGCCCGCAGGGCGTCGGTGAGCCGTTCCAGCTGCGCGAGTTCCGCCTCGGCGTCGATGATCACCCGCGTGGACATGGTGCCTCCCCAAGGGACATCCGTGTGCTGTGGTATGGGATCCGCCGGACGGGATCCGTCGCGGTACGCGTCACGCGAGGCGGTGCCGGTGGAATGCCGTTCAGTCTCGCGCCGCCTCAAGGGGGACCACAAGCGGTTTCCGCAGATTGGTGACCGGCGCTTCACGGATTCCGTACCTGCCGTAGAAGCGGGACAGGGGCCCGGGAGCCCACCAGTTGGCGCGGCCCATCAGCCGCATCATCGCCGGGACGAGCAGGGCCCGCACGATCGTCGCGTCCACCAGGATCGCGACCGCCATCCCGACCCCCACCATCTTGATCATCGTGATGCCGGACGTGGCGAACGCGCCGATCACGACGATGAACAGCAGCGCCGCGCTGGTGATGATCCCGCCGGTGCGCTGCATGCCGGCGGCGACGGCCGCGGTGTTCGAGCCCGTCCGGTCGTACTCCTCGCGGACCCGCGACAGCAGGAACACCTCGTAGTCCATCGAGATCCCGAACAGCATCACCAGCATCAGGATCGGCATCGCGGGCGCGATCGCGCTCATCGGCGTGAAGCCGAGCAGGCCGGACAGGTGGCCGTCCTGGAACATCAGCACGACGGCGCCGAAGGTGGCCGACAGCGACAGCAGGTTCATCACGATCGCCTTCAGCGGCAGCACCACCGATCCGAACGCCAGGAACAGCAGCAGGAACGTCGCGCCCCCGACGAGCAGCGCCAGCCACGGCAGCGTGCCGCCGAGCCCGCCGACCTCGTCCACGACGTCGGCGGTGGCGCCGCCCACGTGGACCTGCGCGCCCGGCGGCGCCGGCGCGTCCCGCACCTTCTGCACGAGGTCGCGCGCCGTGTCGGAGTAGGGGTCGGCGTCGTAGCGGACCGCGATCCGCGTCGTCGTGCCCTCCGATCCCGTGACGGTGGCCCCGGCGGCGCCGGGCAGCGCGGCCAGCCGGTCGCCGAACGCGTCGATCGCGGCCCGGTCGGCCGTCCCCGTGACGATCGCGTTGACCGGCGTGGTGGCGTTGCGCGGGAACCGCGCGTCCAGGGCCTCGGCGACGGCCCTGGCGTCGGTGCCGGCCGGCAGCGCGGCGGCGTCGACGCCGCCCCAGTTGATGCGCAGGAACGGGGCGCCGAGCGCGAGGAGCAGCGCCACCGTGGCCACGACGTAGACGACCGGGCGCCGCATGACGCTGTGCGCGAGCCGCGCCCACCAGCCCCGGGACTCCCTGCGCCGGCGCCACAGCGGCAGCGCGTCGACCTTCGGGCCGAGGACGGCGAGCAGCGCGGGCAGCACGGTCAGCGCGCCGAGCATGCAGACGAACACGGTCGCGATGCCGCCGTAGCCCATCGAGACCAGGAAGTTCTGGTCGAACAGCAGCAGCCCGGACAGCGAGATCGCGACTGTGACGCCGGACACCGCGACGGTGCGCCCGGCGGTGTTCATCGTCGCGGCCAGGGCGTCCTCGACCGAGGCGCCGTCCCGCCTGAGCTCCTCCCGGAAGCGGCTGACCACGAACAGGCCGTAGTCGATCGCGAGGCCGAGGCCGAGGAACGTCGTGATGTTCACCGCGAAGATCGACACGTCGGTGGCGTACGCCAGCGCGTGCAGCGCGGTGAACGAGCCGAGGATCGCGAACCCGCCGACCAGCAGCGGGAGGCCGGCCGCCACCAGCCCGCCGAAGATCAGCACCAGCAGCACGAGCAGCACCGGCATGGCGATGGCCTCGGCGCGGGTGATGTCGGAGGTGACGCGCTCGTCGATGGCGGCGGAGGTCGCGACCGGCCCGCCCGCCTTCGCGGTGAGCCCGCCGCCGACCTCGGTCAGCTCGTCCTTGATCGCCTCGTAGGAGCTCGCCCGGGCGGCATCGTCGGCACCGGCCATTTCGAGGACGGCGTAGGTGGACGTGCGGTCACCGCTGACGAACTGCGGCGCCTTGGTCGTCCAGTAGGTGCCGACGGAAGCGACCTTGTCCTTCGGCAGCGCGCCCAGAGCCTGCTCGACCGACGTCCGGTAGGACGGATCATCGACCGTGGTCTTGCCCTGGTAGAGGACCACCACGTCGGCGGCGTCCCGCCCGAGGGCCTGCTCGGCGATCCGGGTGGCCTTGGTGCTCTCGCTGCCGGGCGTCTCGAACCCGCCGGCCGAGGACAGCGCGCCGAACACGCCCGTCCCCCACACGCCGGCGAAGACCAGCGCCGCGCCCGCCACCGCGAGGACCCACCGGCGGCGCCGGTGCACCCACCGGCCCCATCGCTCGAACATCCGTCGCCCCCCGCCCGCCCCCACGGCATCCCGGTGCTACGTCAAGCAGGGTAAACACCGTTTTGTACTGCTTTGACACGTTTCAGTGGCCGGTGGTCGCGCACCACCGGCCACTGAAGCGGCCCGCCGGGGTCAGCCCACCGGTTCCAGATGGGGCTGCTGCGGAGCGGGAGTGTCTCCTTCACGGATGCCGTACTTGCCGTAGAGGCGGGCGAGCGGGCCCGGAGCCCACCAGTTGGCGCGGCCCATCAGGCGCATCGCGGCCGGGACGAGCAGGGCCCGCACGATGGTCGCGTCCATCAGGATCGCGATGGCCATGCCGAGGCCGGTCATCTTGATGAACGTGATGCCGGACGTGGCGAACGCGCCGATCACGACGATGAACAGCAGCGCCGCGCTGGTGATGATCGAGCCGGTGCGCGCCATGCCGGCGGCGACGGCGGTGGTGTTGGAGCCGGTCAGGTCGTACTGCTCGCGGACCCGCGACAGGAGGAAGACCTCGTAGTCCATCGAGATCCCGAACAGCATCGCCAGCATCAGGATCGGCATCGCCGGGGAGATCGAGCCCGTCGCGGTGAAGTCGAGCAGGCCGGACAGGTGGCCGTCCTGGAAGATCAGTACGACGGCGCCGAAGGTGGCCGACAGCGACAGCATGTTCATCACGATCGCCTTCAGCGGCAGCACCACCGACCCGAACGCCAGGAACAGCAGGACGAACGTCGCGCCCCCGACGAGCATCGCCAGCCACGGCAGCGTCGCGCCGATGCTGTCGAGCTGGTCGACGACGTCGGCGGTGGTCCCGCCGACGAGGGCCTGCGCGCCCGGCGGCGGCGGGACGTCCCGGACCTTCCCCACGAGGTCGCGCGCGGCGTCGGAGTCGGGATCGGCGGCGTAGCGCAGCGCGATCCGCGTCGTGGCGCCCTTCGCGCCGGTCACCGTCGCGTCCGTGATCCCCGGCACCGCCGCCAGCCGGTCCCCGTAGGACTGGATCGCGGCCCGGTCGGACGTCCCGGTCACCACCGCCTCGATCGGGTTGGTGGCGTTGGGCGGGAACCGCGTCTCCAGCGTCTCCGCGACCACCCGCGCGTCGGCGCCCTCCGGCATGACCTTCGCGTCCACGCCGCCCCAGTTGATGTGCAGGAACGGGGAGCCGAGCGCGAGGAGCAGCGCCACCGTGGCGACGACGTAGACGACCGGGCGGCGCATGACGCTGTGCGCGAGCCGCCACCACTGGCCGCCCTCCTGCCCGGCGGGCGCCTTCGCGCGCCGCCGCCGCACGGAGAGGGCGTCGACCTTCGGGCCGAGGACGGCGAGCAGCGCGGGCAGCACGGTCAGCGCGCCGAGCATGCAGACGAACACGGTCGCGATGCCGCCGTAGCCCATCGAGACCAGGAAGTTCTGGTCGAACAGCAGCAGCCCCGACAGCGACACCGCCACCGTGATCCCGGACACGGCGACCGTGCGCCCGGCCGTGGCCATCGTCGCGGCCACGGCGTCCTCGATCGAGGCGCCGTCGCGGCGGATCTCCTCGCGGAACCGGCTGACCATGAACAGCCCGTAGTCGATCGCGAGGCCGAGGCCGAGGAACGTGGTGATGTTCACCGCGAAGATCGACACGTCGGTGACGTAGGTGAGCGCGTGCAGCGCGGTGAACGAGCCGAGGATCGCGATGCCGCCGATCAGCATCGGCAGGCTCGCCGAGACCAGCCCGCCGAAGATCAGCACCAGCAGCACGAGCAGCACCGGCATCGCCATGCCCTCGGCCCGCCCGATGTCGGACGAGACCCGGTCGTTGATCGCGGCCTCGGTGCCGATCGTCCCGCCGACCTTCGCGGTGAGCCCGCCGCCGACCTCGGTCAGCTCGTCCTTGAGGTCGGCGTAGTTGTCGCTCCGCGCGCCTTCGTCGGCCCCCGCCAGCCGCAGGACGGCGTAGGTGGCCGTCCGGTCGCCGCTCACGAGCTGCGGCGCCCTGGTCGTCCAGTAGGTGTCGGTCGAGGCGATCTTGTCCTGCGGCAGCGCGGCCAGCGCCCGCTCGACCGAGGCCCGGAACGCCGGGTCGTCCACCGTGGTCCGCCCCTGATAAAGGACCACGACGTCCGCCTCGTCCCGGCCGAGGTCGCGCTCGGCGACCTGCGCGGCCTTCGCGCTCTCGCTGCCCGGCGTGTCGAAGCCGCCGGCCGAGGTGAGCGCGCCGAAGACGCCCGTCCCCCAGACGGCGGAGAAGACCAGCGCGGCGCCGGCCGCCGCGAGGACCCACCGGCGCCGCCGGTGGACCCATCGTCCCCATCGCTCGAACATGACCCGCTCCCCTGTCTCGCTACGGTCCATCACTGAAGTAAACGGTGTAAGCTGCGAACAGCGTTAACTTCGCATACAGCGTTCGCTTTCGTCAAGGGTGTTTCTGAGGAATCATGCGAGGACGGCAGGAGCGCGGGAGGAGAGGGCGGCGTAGTGGAGACACGGCGTGATCGGCTGCGTGCGGCGACGGTCCGGGAGATCACCGAGACCGCCCGGCGGATCCTCGTCGAGGAGGGCCCCGAGGCGGTGACGCTGCGCGCGATCGCCCGCGAGATGGGCATGACCGCGCCGGCGCTCTACCGCTACTTCGGCAGCCACGGCGAACTGCTGCGGCACCTGGTCGGCGACCTGTTCAGCGAGCTGACCGGCGAACTGCACACCGCGCTGAAGGACGTCCCGCACGACGACATGAGCGGCAAGTTCCTGGCGGTGTCCCGCCGCTTCCGGACCTGGTCCCTCGCGCACCCCCGCGAGTACGCGCTGCTGTTCGGCGCGCCCGTGCGCGGCGTCGGCGAGCAGGAGCAGGAGGCCGACTTCGCCGAGGAGTGCGCCCGCCAGTTCGGCTGGACGTTCATGGCCCTGTTCCTGGAGCTGTGGAACAAGAGCCCGTTCCCGGTCGCGTCCGACGACGAGATCGACCCCGCCCTGCTGCCGCAGCTGCGCCGCTACCGCGACGAGGTCGTCGGCGTCGATCTGCCGGCCGGCGTCATCCAGCAGTTCCTGAAGTGCTGGATCCGGCTCCAGGGCGGCGTCAGCCTGGAGGTCTTCGGGCACCTGCAGTTCGCCCTGGACGACGCCGCCCCCATGTTCGAGCTGATGCTGGCCGAGATCAGCCCCCAGATCGGCCTCGCCTACCGGCCCCCGGCGGACGGCTGAGGCCGGCCGGGCGCCGTGCCGGACGACGCGTTGTGCCAGATGACGCCGAGCCGGTCGTGCATGGCGGTCGCGGCGGCGCCGTGCATGATGCTGCGCTCGGCCATCGTGGAGAAGCGCGGCCGCCGGACGTCGCTGGGCGGGAGCCGCACCGCCAGCTCGCGCTCGATCGCGTCGAGCAGCCGCTCCCCGGCCCGCCGGATCGGGCCGTCGATCACGACGTCCCCGATGTCGAGGATCGCGGCCTGCACGCACAGCAGGGCCGCGAGGCTCTCGCCCGCGTAGTCGACCCGTGCCGCGAGCGCAGCCAGCTCCGGCGCCGCCGGCGCGGCACCGGGCGCGGCGACCGCGTCCAGCCGCTCGACGGGCGCGCCGTCGAGCACGGCCGGCAGGCTCGCCACCGTCTCCAGGCAGCCCCGCCGGCCGCATTCGCAGTCGCGGTCGCTGACGCCGACGTCGATGTGGCCGACCTCCCCGGCGCGCCGGCGCTCCCCGAGGTGCACGCGGCCGTCGAGCAGGATCGCCGAGCCGATGCCGCCCGCGATGTGCAGCACGATGACGCTGTCGCCGTCCCTGCGCTGGCACGACAGCTCCGACATCCCCACGGCCGTCGCGTCGTTGACCAGCACGACGTCGTGCCCGAGCGCGGACTTCAGCGGCCCCGCCAGGTCGACGTCCCTCCAGCGCAGCTGCAGCGCCTCGATGACGCGCTGCTCGGGGGACACGATGCCGGGGACGGCGACCCCGGCGGCCAGCACCGCCCGCCCGTCGTCGGCGGCGAGGCCGGCGAGCATCGGCGCGAGCGCCGCCACCACGTCGGCCGCGCCCGGACGGGCGGGCAGCGGCACCCGGACGGTGGCGCCGATCGCGCCGTCCAGCCCGATGACGCCGCCGCGCACCTCGGATGGGCGGACGTCGGCCATCAGCAGGCAGTGCCGGACGGTGTCGATGCCGAGCAGCCTGGCCGGCTTGCCGCGGCCGGACGGGCGCCCCGCCTCCTCGGTGACCAGCCGCCGCGCCACCAGGGTCTCCACGATCTCCGAGACCACGGCGCGGGCGAGGCCCGTCGAGCGGGAGATGTCGGCGCGGGACACGGTGCCGCCGCCCGCCAGCACGCTCTGCAGGACCAGTTCGGTGTTGCGCTCCCGGAGGACCGCGGGCGTCGCCTTCTCGGTGATCCGGACCGGCCTGGTCATTGTCGCCTTCCCCGTGCTCACCGCGCTGACCCCCTGCACGGGAGCGTATAGGGATCCGGACATGCCCCGGGGCCCGGCCGCCGGTTCGGCGGGCGCGGGCCCCGGGGGAGGGAGTTACCTGGTCGCCGGCGGCGACGTGCAGGTGAGCGTCGGCACGCCGAACGACACCGCGTCGAACCAGCGGTTCACGTCGTACTGGTCGACGACGAGGCGCAGTTCCTTGACGTCCGCCACATCGACGTCGAGCCGGACGGCCTCGGCCCCGGAGGTCGCGAGCCCGCTCCGCAGCACCCCAGTCTCGTGCAGGAGCCGGCCGTCGCCGAAGACCCGAACGATCACATCGCCGTCGGCGGTGTGGTTCATCGCGTCGTCGATCCCGACCACGGTCGTGAACCGCTGGCAGCCCTGGTTCAGCGCGAAGCGCACGTCGGCGTTCGCGTTCGTGCCGAGCCCCTTGCTGTAGAAGGTCCCGTCCAGCCGGATCGGCTTGCCGTTGCCCTCGGGCGTGCCCGGCGTCACCGTGTCGCGGGCCACCGCGTAGATGCCGTCATGGTTGGAGGAGTAGGTGAACGGCAGGTCGCTCAGCTGGACGCGGCCGTCCGCCGCCACCGGCAGCACCGCCGTCGCCTCCCGGGTGAGGTGCTGCCCCGCCTGGTCGAAGCCGACGGTGAACTCCACCGCGACCTGCGTCGTCCCTGCCGGGAGGGCGTCGGTGCGGTGCAGCGTCCACGACTGCTCCAGCGTGGCGCCGGGGTCGATCTCTCCCTTCTCCGGCCCGGCCGGACGGACCTCCACGCCTGCGGGCGCGGAGACGTCGAAGGTCAGGCCGCTCATCGGCGCGAAGTAGTTGGTGTTGGTCACCGAGGCGGCCACCTCGGCGGAACCCGAGAGCGAGCCCGTCGGACGCAGCGCCAGGCGCAGGTCGTAGCTGTCGCCCATCAGCCGCCGCAGCGTCTTGGACGCCTCGGTGTAGGTGTCCCCGGACGGCTTGGTCGGGTACTTGCCGCCGTCCTTCGACCACGCCTCGGCCATGGCGTACCAGTCGAAGGCCGGCGGCGTGCCGCCGGCGCGCAGCGCCTCCTTCAGCCCGTCGAACAGCTTCGCCCACCGCGGCGCGTAGTAGTCGCGCAGCACGCCGGACCACTCGCGGTAGGCGTAGTCGTGCAGGTCGGTGTTGCTCTCGCCCCACGACGTGATCAGCTTGCGCGCCTCGTACTCCAGCTGCCGGGCCTCGGCCGGGCCGCCGGCCGCCTGCCGCGCCCGCTGCAGCCACGGCCCGACCATGGAGCCGCGGTCGGTGCCCGTGAGGGCGTCGAGGCCCTTGATGTGGCCGATCCAGCTGTCAGTCAGCTTCGTGAGCGTGGCGAGGTCACGGGCCTGATAGGCCGCGTTGATCTGCGGCAGCAGGGTGCGGGACCGGTCCGCGACGGCCTGCCGGGCCACTTCGAGCAGGTCGTACCGGTAGGCGGAGCTGCCCCGCAGCGACCGGTCCACCGCCAGCAGTTCCGGCAGCGCCCGCGCGAACGCGGCCGGGTCGTAGGCGAACGCCGCCTGCGCCCACCGGTGCGGCCGCGTCGCCGCCAGGCTCGGCGCCGCCGCGAACAGCCCGCCGTGCCCGGACGACCGGCCGCCGGTCGGCGGGATCGCGTAGGCGGTGTCCGCCAGCACCCGCCAGGCGGCGCGGGCGTGCGGGTCGGCGCCGCCGTACCGCGCGTCCGCGTACTCGTCGAACCACCGGTGGACGTCGACGGGGCCGTCGTGCCAGGGCAGCTCGGCGAGGAACTCGACCGCGACCGGGTTGTTGTAGCTCGCCTCCGGCATGATCGCGATGCCGTCGAGCGCGCTGCCCCCGGCCCGCGCCCGCCACGCCCAGAACCGCTCGTTCCAGGCGCCGACCGGCGCGCCGACGGTCGAGTTGCCGCCGAAGTTCCAGATCGACCCGAAGGCGTACGGCGTGCCCTTCCAGTCGGCGTCGCGGTCGACCTTGAGCGCCCGGTCGGACAGGCCGTCCACGATGAGCATCCTGCTGCGGTCGACGGCCGCCACGGTCTCGGCACGCGGGTTGCTCTGCCAGCCGAGGATCACCCAGGTCGCTCCGGGGTGGGCCTTCTCCAGCGCGTCCTGGACGGCCACCGAAGCCCGGCCCACCGGGATGTCGCCGGCCTTGCCGCCCTCGTGCAGCAGGTCCATCTTGTACATCGTCGACTTGCCGAGCAGGCGGTCCTGGACGCCGTAGAAGCGCTCGGCGACCTTGCCGAACACCGGGTTCGTCGGCGCCAGCCAGTCGGGCCGGGTGAACCCCTGCCAGGTGCCCTGCGGCACCGTGACGGCACCGGGGTTGCGGGTCTCGAAATCGGTCGGCACGGTGCCGAAGTAGCCCGGCAGCACCGGCGTGATGCCGACCTGCCGCATCCGGTCGGCGATCCGGCGGCCGAGCTTCGCGCGGTCGCGGATCTGGTCCTCGCTGATCGGCGAGGTGAAGTTGGACATGTTCTGCAGCAGCCACCACGGCTGGTAGCCGGCGCCCGGGATCCAGGAGCGCACCTCGTCCGCCGAGTAGCCGAACGATTGGAGCGTCTCGAAGTACACGGCCTCGGTGCCGACGGGCATGAACATCTCGTTGACGCCGTGGAGGGCGTAGACGTCGATGAGGCGTTCCCAGTCCTCGAACGTCCGGTAGGGCCCGGAGTAGCCGTCCTCGGTGTCGTTGCCGGCGAACCGGTGCTTCACGACGGACGACTGCTCGATCGGCCGCGCCGGGAGGGGGAGCCGCTTCGGGAGGTCGAGCTGGTCGCCGGTCCAGGAGATGTCGGCCTTGACCACGTGCTTGAGGTACCAGTTGAAGCCCATGAGCAGCGCGGGCGAGCTGCTGCCCGCGATGACCAGCCGCCGGTGCCGGCCGGAGACGCGGAAGGCGTCCCGGTCGCCGGGCAGGGTCTCCAGGCTGACCTGCGCGGCGTACCGCGGGCCGACCAGCCGCTTGATCACCTCATGGGCGGGCCGCACGTCGAACGCCGGGCGGCCGCGGCCGGCCGTGTCCGCCGACGCCGTGGTCCCGGGCAGCACGCCGATGACGAGCAGGACGCTCACCACCCCGGCCACCGTGATCCGCCATCTTCGCTGCGTGCCGCTCCGTCGAACCACGGTCGCGTCCCTTCGCCGGGGTTTTGATCGGGGCCCAAACTAAATACCCGTCGGCCACCCGGTCAAGATCCAAAGCCCCGGAATCTCTTCCCGGCGGGCCGGTGCCGTCCGGGGTCCGCGGCGCCTGCCCCGGCCGGCGGACGCGCCCGAGCCACCCGCCTTGAGAACCTCGGTCGAGCCCTCGATTCGACAGATTTCCACGGCGAATTCACTGCCCGATCGGGGCGGGTCGAATCGGGTTTCGGCGGGCATGGCGAGGCGGGCGACGAGTTTCTCGCCGCCCGCCCCGCCGCTCGGGGCCAGGATTGGGGGAGTCTGTAGCCCAGATCGCGGAGTTGGACCGCGTTCAGGCTGGACACGTTGTGGTCGTGATCGGTGGATGCGGGCATCGGCCGGACGGCGCGCTCCTCCGCGCCCATCGTCCGATGGGAGGCGCGAGCACGCCGGTGACCGTGGGATGCGCGGCCCTGGACGGCTGGTCAGCCGGGGAGGCGGATGAGGCGGCGCTCGACGGCCGCCGTGACGGCGGCCGTGCGGGTGTCGACGCCGAGCTTGGCGAAGATGTGCACCAGGTGCGTCTTGACGGTGGCCTCGCTGATGAACAGCCGGCGCGCGATCCGCTGGTTGGACAGGCCGGTGGCCAGCAGTTCGAGGATCTCGATCTCGCGCGGGCTGAGCGCCGGGGCGGGCTCGCGGACGCGGTCCATCAGGCGGGTGGCGACGCGCGGCGACAGCGCCGTCTCGCCGCGGGCGGCCGTCCGGATGCCCTGGAACAGCTCCTCCGGTGGGCCCGCCTTGAGCAGGTACCCGGCGGCGCCGGCCGCGATCGCGCGGGAGATGTCGGCGTCGGAGTCGTAGGTGGTCAGCACCAGCACGCGCGGCGGGTCCGGCAGCGCGAGGACGCGCCGGGTCGCCTCCACGCCGTCGATGCCCTCGCCGAGTTGCAGGTCCATGAGGACGAGGTCGGTCGGGACGAGTCCGACCTGCCGGACCGCCTCCGCGCCGTCGGCCGCCTCGGCGACGACCTCGATGTCGGGCTCGCCGCCGAGCAGCGCGCGCAGCCCCGCCCGGACCACGGAATGGTCGTCCACGATCGTCACCCGGACCACGTTCACCCGCTCATCGCCTCCTCGCGCCCCGCGTGCCAGGGGACCATGGCGGCGACGACGGTCCCGGCGCCCGGCGCGCTCTCGACAGTGAGGGTGCCGCCGACCTCGGCGACCCGGTCCCGCATGGCACGGAGCCCGTACCCGCGCCCCGGCGCGGACACCGCCGCCCCCGGATCGAATCCGGAGCCGTCGTCGGCGACGTCCAGGGACACCGCCTCGCCGAGATAGGTCAAGGTGATCATCACCGTGGCGGGGGCGGCGTGCTCGCGCGCGTTGGCGACGGCGCCCTGCGCGACGCGCAGCAGCGCCGTCTGAACCTCGACGCCCACCGGGTACTCGTCCCCCTCCACCCGGAACAGCACCCGCGGCTCCGCGTCCGGCGGGCCGGCGAGTTCGCCGAGGGCGGCGGGCAGCGAGCCGGACGCCAGCGCGGGCGGGGCCAGTGCCCGGACGAAGTGGCGCGCCTCCTCCAGGTTCGTCGCGGCGGCCTCGGTCGCCCGCCGCAGATGGCGCCGGGCGGCGTCCGGCGCGGTGTCCCACTGCCGGTCGGCGGCCTGGAGGAGGATGCCCATGCTGGTCAGCCCCTGGGCGAGCGTGTCGTGGATCTCGCGGGACAGCCGCTCGCGCTCCTCCAGCACCCCCGCCGCGCGCTGCGAGGCGGCCAGCTCGCCGCGCGTGCGGACCAGGTCGTCGATGAGCCGCTGGAGCTCCAGGAAGATCACCGCCGCCATCGCGGCGACCGCGAGCGGCGCGAGCACCAGGCTCGGATCGACCCGGTCCGCCAGGTAGACGCCCGCGAAGATCACCGTGCTGGTGAGCACCACCACGGCGATGACGGCGGCGCGCGGCGACAGCAGCCGCAGCGCGGCGAAGAACAGCGGGACGGCGCACCAGGCGAAGCTCGGCGCCATCGCGACCAGCACGACCCAGCACACGACCACCGCCGCGAGCCAGGTGAGGCGGCCCCGGCGGCCGAGCGCGTCCCACCAGACGACGCCGGCCGCGTAGCCGACGGCGAGCACCCCGGACAGCGCCAGCAGCGCCGGCGTCGTGCCGTCCAGGCCGTGCCGCACCACCAGGCGGGACGCCGACGCGGCGAGCAGCAGGAAGAACCCCGCGTGCATCGCCAGGTGGATCCGGCGTTCGCTCTCCGTCACGACTGCTGCCTCCCCTCGCGGCACCGCTCGCAAGCCTGCCCGGCCGCCCGGTCCCCGGCATCGACCGATCGGTTGATCCGGCCGTCCACCGATCCGATCGCCGGCCTCAACCGCTCCCGCGATGGCGCGGCGCGTGTCGGCCGCGAGGCTTGAAGGCGTCGAACCCGAGAACACCCTGGAAGGACCACGATGCAGGACGCCACGAGGCAGGACACGCAGCGCACGCGGAAGAACGGCAGGCCGGGGATCCGGTTCCGCACTGTCGCCGGGGCGGTGACGGGGCTCGCCATCGTCGCCGGCGCCGTCGGCCTGTCCGCCGCCAACGCCTCGGCCAGCCCCGCCGCCCCGGCCGCCGGGAAGGCCCCGCGGGCTCCGCAGGCCGTGCAGGACGTCCGGACGCTGACGACCGACGCGGCCACCGCCATCGCGAACGCCGCGCAGAAGGAGGCCGCGAAGCAGAACCAGCGCGTCGCGGTCGCGATCGTCGACCGCTCCGGCGACCTGCGCGTCCTCGTCAAGGGCGACGGCGCCGGGCCGCAGACCGTGGAGTCGGCCAAGCGCAAGGCGTTCACGGCGGTCTCGTTCGGGCAGCCGACGTCCAAGCTCGTCGAGGGCGCGACCGGCGACGGCCCCACCCTCCGCGACATCCCCGGCACCCTGCTGCTCGCCGGCGGCGTCCCGGTGACCTCCGGCGGCTCCCCGATCGCGGGGATCGGCGTCGGCGGCGCGCCGCAGGGCAGCATCGACGAGAGCATCGCCCAGGCCGGCCTGCGCGCCGTCCAGGGACGGCTCGGCTGACCCATGAGCCGTCTCGGTCGCGGCGGCACGGCCGCCATGACGGGTGCCGTCCTCGCGGCGGCCCTGGCAGTGCTGACGGGGTGCGCCGCCACCGGCGGCGGAGCCGGCGGCGGCTCCGCCGGGTCCCGCGCGTCCGGCG